>CAYFJM010000009.1:0-15608 GCA_964343415.1 uncultured Vicinamibacteraceae bacterium
GCTTGGTGGTGGGTCGGCTCGGCGGCTCTGGGCTCAATAGTACTGGCCTTCTGGATAGGCCCACGCATGAGACAACTTGCAAATAGTCATCACTTTCAAACGCTTGGTGATTATCTTGATTTCCGCTTCGGAAAAGGTGTTCGCGGCACTATTACCGTTCTTATGTCGGTTGGAACAATTTCACTGCTTGCGGTGCAACTTATTGGGATTGGGTTTGTGTTGAACGTTATTACAGGCCTTGAGCGATGGGCTGGATCTATCATCGGCGGGTTTGTTGTCATTGGCTACTTTTCGGTAGGAGGACTATTCGCATCGGCCTGGATCAATTTGATCCAACTTGTCATATTACTGCTTGGCTTTGTCATTGCGCTGCCTCTTGCGCTGAACTCAACGGGAGGGTTCGCACAAATCTATGAAGCGACCCAGCACATCGATGAATTTTGGAACCCTCTACAAGGAGGAAACTCCGGGTGGTTCTACCTTATCTCTCCAGGCCTAGCATTCATCATTTCACCAGGTCTTATCCAAAAGGTTTACGGCGCTCGTGACGACCGTGCCGTTCGGTTAGGTGTCGCGCTAAACGGGCTAGTGCTACTTGTATTTGCGGCGGTTCCAATGTTGTTTGGAGTGATTGCACGAGCCACTTATCCGTCTCTGCTCAACCCTGAACTCGCACTACCGAACCTACTTATCGAGACTGTCCCACCAATAGTCGGCGCACTTGGACTGGCAGCGCTTTTTTCAGCAGAGGTCAGTTCGTCCGATGCCATCCTCTTCATGTTCTCCACTTCTTTAGCGAAAGACCTCTACGGTAGATTTATAAATCCCAATGCCTCTGATCGAGAAATACTCGCATTCGCGAGAAAAGCAGCAGTCCTCGGTGGTGTCTTAGGAACCGGACTTGCTGTTCTATCCGTCTCCATGATCAGCATGCTTAGTATTTTTTACTCACTATTGGTAGTTAGTTTATCCATTCCAATACTCATTGGACTTTACACTCAACGACTCGGTACGACCGAAGCCTATGCCAGCATAATCACTGGCGTTGGACTGTATATAGTCGTTCACTTTATTTCACAAGGCAGTCGAATATTTGGGCTAACCCCACAGTTCATCGGTGTTCTCGGAGCAGCAACCGGATGCTATGCGACTTGGTTGGTTCGTAGTCGTGTGCGGTTTCACTAGATTGAGTCGACGTGATGAAGAACCTTCTTCGCAACTATCCGTAACTCCTTGGATATCTGTTGCCGTTCAATATCACCGTTTCTTGCATAACGATCAATCCGATCAAGTTCTGCAACAAGACGTCTGGAAAAGTCAATAGGAGCCCGATCTATCGAAGTAGCCAAGTCTTCCGAGTACGGACAACAAGACACACTTACAGTAGGAGCGTGAAGACCAAACGTCGCTGCACACCGACGCATGACAAATGGCTTAGCTACAAGTAACACTGACTGGCACAGAACCTTGTTCTGTCGCAATAAAGAGAGTCCCCGCGTAACATTCTCTAAAGTATTTTTCGCTGTAGACTCCACCACAATTGACTTTAACGGAACACCAGAACGAACCAACACATCCTTAAACACCAGCGCCTCAGGCTTTTCAAAAATATCGCGGGTCATCCGTCCAAAACTTCCTGTGACTAACACAGTTGGCGCGTATCCACATCGATACAATGACGCGGCATGCTTAGGCACCCGAAAGTCTTGACTACCAAAAACAAAAATAACGTCCGACCGAACAGGAGCATCAGCGACCGCAAGAAACTTCCATAGTGGATCGAGCAACGACACAAGTTCAGGTAGCAACGGATAAGAAAGGGCTTTAGCTTCACTCAAAGACACACACCCGTAATCAACATAAGCTTGCAGAAACTACAACATATTTATGCGGAAATAGTATGCGAGGAAACGTATCCCTGTGATAGGCGGCAGACACCGTTTTATCGTTGTTGGTGCTATGATGAACCTACGCTAACCGTTCTGACGTGGCGCAAGATATGACCCGCGCTCTCCGTATCATCCTACACATCGTCACTTTTTGCATCCCTATCCCGCTGCTATGCGGTGAAATCCACGCACAACCTCTAAGTGTTTTACGCGACAGCGGACGGCAAACACTGCAAATCTTTGATGTGAACGGCGGCGAAATGCTTTCTCTAGAAGCGCTCGCTGAACATTTTGAACTAGAACTCGACCAGAATATCGGAGCGCGCACTCGGACAGTAACTGCTAACTCACAGACTGTAACTCTGACGGCCGACCAGCCTTTCGTATCGGTAAATGGACAACTTGTGGCACTCCCCAATCCCCCTACTATCTATGAAGGAGCTTGGTTTGTTCCTCTGACTTTTCTCTCAGATGCCCTAGCACATATCTACCATGAACGCTTGGAACTGAGGCCAACGGCCCGTCTCTTGCTCGTAGGTAACGTCAGCGTGCCAACAATTTCTGGTCGATACCGTCACCGCGGGCAATCAGCACAACTCAGTCTCGACATTAGCCCTGAAGTAACCCACTCTATTACTGAAGAACCTGGGCGGCTGTTCATTGAATTTGACTCCACTGCCATCGAATTAGCGCGGCATCCGCAAGTAAGCGGAGAAATAATTACAGGCATCACCGTCAATCAGTCACCACCAGGACTGTTTATCGAAAACGGCCCGTCTTACGCTTCGTACAGCGTAACGAGGCATTCCATAACAAACGATTCGTCTCAATTGGTAATCGAATTTCTAGCTACACCATCAAGAATTGTTGATGATTCAAGTTCATTAGAATCACCGGCGACTAGTTCTTCTTCCTCGACCTTCAGTGACAACCTTCCATTATTCGAAAATTACCAAGCCATTCGAACTATTGTGATTGATCCAGGTCATGGAGGTTTAGATGAAGGAGCCAGAGGAGCCAATGGTACTCTTGAAAAAGACGTAACACTGAACGTAGCGCGTCTTCTCACAGACACGCTTGAACGACGGCTTGGTGTACGAGTTATTCAAACCCGTACAAGTGACATTGTTGTTGAACTGGACCGCCGCGCCGCAATTGCAAATAACAACAATGCAGACCTCTTCATCAGTCTTCATGTTAACTCTTCGGTTAGTCCTGAACCGGCAGGGGCCGAAGTTTTTTATCTGAGTATTGATGAATATGGTCCAGAAGCCCAGGAAATCGCGACCCGCGAACGACCATTTCTGCCGGTGTCTGGCGGGGGAACTCGTGACATCGACATGATTCAGTGGGAAATGGCACAAGCGCGATATCTTGACCAGTCCGAACTTTTTGCTCGGGTCGTTGAACAAGAGCTTCGTCGCCGCGTCCCCATGAGCTCACGTGCGATTCAAGAAGCACCGTTTCGAGTCCTAGTCGGCGCCAATATGCCGGCCGTCCTAATTGAAATGGGATTTATTTCAAATCCAGATCAAGAGCAGGAATTTCTCGCTGAATCCTTTCAAGCATCTATTGTTGCAGCGCTCGTCGAAAGCGTTGTGAAATTTCAGGATAGAATCGGAAGTCTTAAGACGATAGATGCGCTCTCCGACGTGACCACCACAAATCCACAATAGTGACCATACTAAACTCACCATCTCCTCAGTTTAAACGCCGTAATCCTTACTTCATCGCATTAGGCGTTGTCTTTGTCGTGGGCATCACCATAACGGTAGTCGCGCTTACTATAATCCAGCAATGGCAAAATCAAGACGACCTAGATTCAAGCAGCAGTACCGCCTCCAATAGGCTTGGCGGAAATGACCCTTTTGAAATAACACTGTTTTACGTTGCAGAAAATGGGCTCGGGCTTGTCGAACATTCCCGTGACATTGCCTATGGAAGCGAACCCTTGATTAGAGCAAGAACCGTTATTGAATACCAACTCGGAACAGCACCAGAGCCACTCGTATCGCCCTTTCCGGAAGGTACGACCCTACGTTCGCTCTATCTAACAGAAAACGGCAATGCTTTCGTAGACCTAAGTCCAGAAGCAACTAATGAGCATTCAGGTGGATCTCTCGACGAACTTTTTACCGTCTATTCCCTTGTAAACGCACTTGCCATTAACGTACCAGAAATCGATGCCGTACAAATCATGATTAACGGTTCAGAAGTTGATACGCTCGCGGGCCATATCGATCTTCGGCAACCACTGGAACCAAACATGCAGTGGGTCCTTGACCCTAACAGTATCGATAGTTTTGAGAATAACGAAGATATTCAAGAAAGCATCGAACAAGATACAAACCAAGATTTCGAAACGCCATCAACGAACTCATGACAAACAACACAATACGCTTTGACGAGCGCAATCCCTCAGAACTTAGAAGAACACGAATCACACCGCACTACCTAACCCATGCTGAAGGTTCTGTTCTTATGGAATCAGGACAAACTCGAATCATTTGTGCTGCGAGTATTGAGGACAGAGTTCCTCCTTTCCTCCGTGGCTCAGGAAAGGGTTGGGTAACCGCTGAGTACGGCATGCTTCCTCGTTCCACATCCACTCGATCAGCAAGAGAATCATCAAAAGGTAAAATCGCTGGAAGAACTCAGGAAATTCAAAGGCTTATAGGTCGCTCTTTGCGTGCAGTAACTCGCCTTGAGGAACTTGGCGAACGCACTATTTGGATCGATTGCGACGTAATTCAGGCTGATGGTGGTACTCGAACCGCCTCCATAACTGGTGGCTTTGTTGCCATGACACTAGCGTTAGCAAAACTACATAAAGAAGGTTTAATTGCTCGAGTACCGATAGAAGATTACGTCGCAGCTATTAGCGTAGGTATCGTCGACAGCGTTCCACTAACAGACCTTGCTTATGAAGAAGATTCGAAAGCAGAGGTAGATATGAATATTGTCAAGACTGGTGACGGTAGATTTATAGAAATTCAAGGAACGGCTGAAGGCGCGCCTTTCGATTCGAAAGCACTTAGTGACCTACTCGATCTCGCCAATACTGCCATTCAGAAATTAATTGAGATGCAACAAGACATTGTTGGAATCATTCTGAAGTAAGTATGAAGATCATTGTTGCGACTACGAATACCCACAAGATTAATGAAATCTCTAATATTTTTTTCAGTCTCCCTTACACTATTGAATCAATCGAGAAGTACGTAAAGGTCAGTGCGCCAGAGGAAACTGGAAAAACGTTTGCAGAGAATGCACGATTAAAAGCGCTTTACTATTCATCGAACATCTCACAACTCACTGTCGCTGAAGATTCTGGACTGCAAATTGACGAACTTGGTGGCGCACCAGGAATTTATTCAGCGCGCTACCCAGGAGCAACGTACCAAGAAAAATTTAGAAATATCTATACTCAGCTTCACAAGCGAGGTGCAAAAACAAGTACTGCTCGTTTCGTCTGCGCGGTCGCTCTTGCTCAAGATCAAGAAATTGTCTTCGAATCCCAAGGGATAATTGAAGGACACATTGCCGAGCAGCCTGCTGGCACCGAAGGTTTCGGTTACGACCCGATCTTCTTCTACCCGCCATTCAATCGTACGCTAGCGGAATTAACACCGAAACAAAAAGCTCAAGTCAGCCATAGAGGTCAAGCCTTCAGGGCCTTACATCAATATCTAGCCTGTCACAACAACCCTAAGCCATAAGTCCAGCCTGTTGGTTCATTTCATCAATGGAATCAGTCGATGCCTCTATCCTTCTAGGAAGAACAACTGTAAACACTGTGCCCCCACCGGAACGATTAAAAGCTTCAATCCTTCCACCGTGAAGACCAATCAGATGCTTAACAATGGCAAGCCCAAGACCAGTTCCACCAGGATTTCTCGCCCTTGATTGCTCAACTCTGTAAAACCTCTCGAAGATACGTGGTAGGTCTGTATCCGGAATACCCGGCCCTCGATCATGCACACCCAGCAATATATTCTTGGCGCTGTCATCAACAATCGCACTCAGCTCTACAACAGATTCCTTTGGGGCATAGTGAGATGCATTCTCAAGCAAATTTCTTAGAGCATCATGAATCTTGACTGGATCCGCCAGAAACGCCTTTGCATGCTCATCAATATTCACTTCAATACTCTGAGCCTTACTCTGAAGTATTGGATCAATGTCAGAACAAACGTCACAAAACAACGCCCGCGTATCACATAAAACACAATTGAGCTCTTCCTTCCCTGCATCCAATCTAGCTAAACGAAGTAAGTCAGCCACTAACCGTTCCATCCGCCTCGAGTGTCTTGATATGATTCTCAGAAATTGTTGCTGTTGAACCGACACATCTCCTTCGCCAGAAAGTGCCTCTACAGAAGCTCGAATTGCCGTAAGTGGTGTACGTAATTCATGAGACACGTTAGCAACGAAGTCTTGTCGAATTTGTTCCGCCCGACGGTATTCAGTAACTTCATGGAGAACAAGCACTATGCCCGTCTCATCCTGTCCGACAAAAGGCGTTACACTCGCCAAGCACTCCTTTGTTGGATCTGTACTCAATGTAATTTCACTAAAGCTAGACCCGCCATCTTCCAACGCTAAACCAACCTGCTTAGCAATGTCAGGGTGTCGTACCAGTTCAACATAATGACGGCCTATAGGAGTGGTATCTATTTGAAGAAGCTGCCTTACAGCCGAATTCGTCATTTGGATTCGGCCGCGGGCGTCAACAACGAGTACCCCTTCAACCATGCTCGACAGAATGGCCTCTGTCAGGCGTTTATTACGAGAAATCTCTGACAGTCTCCGGCCGAGTTCCTGTACGGAGACTCCAAGTGCGCGTGCAACTATGCCGATTTCATCGTTTCCATAATCACCAATTTCTGGCGTCAAATCACCATCAGCATACCGACGGGCGACAGCCGCAATTGATTGCACCCTTCTCGTCATCGCAATCGACGAAACCCAAGCGAGTACAAAGGCGCCCGCAAGAGCAATTAGCAAACCGAGGACGGTCGCATTTCGGACGGAAGCTAATTGCTCATCCACTTCAGTCAGTGGCAGGGCGAGTCGTACAAAGGACACTTCTGGGTGATTGACTTGAAGAGCAACATAAAAAAGATCTGCTTCAACAGTTGTGCTATACCGTCTCGTAACGGCAAATCCTTCGTTCGCTGCAGTTTCTATCTCCGGGCGACTACGGTGATTCTCCATCAAGTAGAGAGCAGCTCCATTCTCGGCTGAATCACCAACAACCTGCCCACTGGGCGCAATAAACGTCACACGCGCACCAAGCTGGGCCCCAAGTGTGTCGGCCTCTGCATCTAAACTTGAAATCGGCGTGTTACCGTCTAGACGCTCAACGAGCTCGCCAACCAATTGAGTCTCTGCAACTAGATCAGTCTCTATGCGATCTAATAGCTGTTCTTGTAATGACCAGGACACCAGAACCCCTGCCAATACAAGGGTTAGACCGGCTACACCGAACGCTGCCAAAAACAGACGAGTGCGGAGCTTCATTGTGAGCTGTTTTCGGAACTTACCAACTTGTAGCCGAATTGCTTAACTGTTACCAAGGATCGACTGAGCACAGGTAACTTTTCGCGAAGGTGTCGTACATGTACATCAACAGTACGCGTGCCCCCAGTGTATTTATACCCCCATACATCAGATAGTAAAATATCTCGCGACAACACTCGTCCTTCGTGCTCTGCAAAATACTTCAGCAGCAAAAATTCTTTCGCGGTCAAACGAACGTCACGACCGTCAAGCGTAACGTGATGACTTTCAACATCTATTTGAATCGGCCCTATTTCAAGTAATAAATTTTTCACACTGGTTCGATTCGCGCGACGTAAAACCGCGCCCACCCGAGATATCAGTTCTTTTGGACTAAATGGTTTCGAAACGTAGTCATCGGCTCCTAACTCAAGACCAACAATACGATCTGTTTCTTCCGTCTTCGCTGTAACGATAATGATCGGCACATTCGAAGAACGTGCATCGGATCGAATCGCACGACAAATATCAAGACCATTCTGGCCTGGCAACATCAGATCAAGAATGATCAAACTGGGCGGCTTTTCCTGGACCTGCGAAAGAACTTTGTCTCCCGTGTACACAACCTCTGACTCATAACCTGCCGTGCCTAAATGATGGGCAATCAACGCAGCGATATCCTGATCATCCTCAACCACCAAAATTCGATTGATTCTCGGATCAGTTGACAGTGGAACTCTCCTTCCGCTGATGTCGAATATCACGACCAGAGACCATAAAAATCACTTCTTCGGCAATACTAGCGGCATGATCAGAAATTTGTCCCACGTAACGTGAGATCAACAGCAAGTCGAGCGCCGCCTCAATGGTCTCTGATTTTTCAAGCATAGCGCCGACTAGGTCACGACGAACATTTACCTGAAGATCATCGACTAACGCATCGCGGGCGACGACTTCTGTTCCCAGGGACGTACTATGCCGAACATAAGAATTCAACGAATCACGCAACATTGACTGAGACAAATCAGCCATCCGTGGAATATCGATCAATGGTTTCACTGGAGGATGCTGAAGATAGCGAAGTGTCGATTCTGAAATCTTGACAGCTACATCTCCAATCCGCTCCAAATCATTGTTTATCTTGACGCCAGAAATAACGATACGGACGTCTTCCTGACTCGGAAGATTGCTAGCGATTAAATCAAAGCAAAGTTTGTCAATTTCGATATGGAGGCCATTAATTGACCCGTCTCCAAGAAGGGTTTTCTCTGCCAGAACAATATCCCGGTCAACCAGCGAACGAATAGCCGCCCGGACTTGTTCTTCGACCTCGCCCCCCATAGCGAGCAGACGTTCTTTCAGCAACGGTAATTGCGACTGAAAATCTGAATTGTCTTGCTGAGTTTTATCCGAGTTCATGGCTCCTTGAGGTCACCTTAATGAGTAAATTACGAGCTAATCAGAACTACGAGATTCTACAAAGTAAGAAAGAATTCGTTCTAGAAGTTGAAGCACTTGAGCCGGGTCGTTTACACGATAGTGAGCTTCCGTTTGCCTATTCTCTGGCCCTACGACAATTCCTATTCCCGTTCCTGATAACCACTTGAGCGCATTTTCATCAGTCTCGTCATCTCCAATATAAATAGCTCTAGAAGCCGAATTTGATGTTGCCTCCAACATCCACGCTACCGCACTCCCCTTATGCCAAGCGATATCGGGTCGAAGTTCGTACAACATTTTCCCGCCTTCGCGCCTCAGTTTCGGGTACCTCATAAGCACGTCTAACACGACCTGCTCTACGCGAGACACCTCATGCGGCTCAACAAGGCGATAATGCGTAGACAAACTGTAACGTTTCCTCTCAACAATTACTCCCTTGATCCCACTCAATTGGGACCTCAGGTTGATTTCTGCTTCTTCCAAGAGGGGCAACCATTCAAGAGCGACTTCGTATCGCAGTCCACTTCCCACCGGGCCCTCAATATCCAGGCCATGACAACCCGCATAGGCAAGCTGGTCGAGCTGAACAAATTTTTTTACGACACTAATATCCCGCCCTGTAACGATAGTTACCAGGCAATGTGACGACAAACGGGCGAGCGCTTTACGCGTTGACTCCCCTAGTATTGCAACCTCTGGCCGCGAAACTATCGGGGTTAACGTGCCGTCGTAATCAAGAAAAATCGTTGTCTTATGACTTACAGTCGTCGAAAAAAACTTTTCAATAAAATCGGAATCAAGAGCTGACGGCAACGTAGACGCACTGCTATTTGTCATTCGCACTAACGCAATCAATACTCAGTAGCCCAACAAAACGCATCTGTTGAGCCACCGCTCGTTCAAGACTCTCCCAACCGAACTGCAACCAACTCAACCTCGCGTAGCACACGCAACAAATTACCACCCCAAAGTTTTGCTATTTCAGCTTCACTATAACCTCGTCTTACTAGCTCGACCGTAACGTTTAGTGTCTCACCCGCATCACCCCAACCAGAAACTCCACCACCACCGTCAAAATCAGAACTAATCCCAACATGATCTATTCCGATCAGGCGAATGGCATAATCGATATGATCCACAAAATCAGCGACGGTCGCATCGGGATAACGGTCATTAAGCGCCTCCATACGCCCCATATAATCCTCGTATGGTTCAGCTCCTAGCTCCTCCGGCTGCTGCCCAGGAATCATACCGAAAGCACCACGAATGTTGTGGTACTCCCGACGCCGTAGCGCCGCAGCTTCTGTAAGCAATGCACCAAATGCAACGACCTGCACAACACCACCGTTATCACGTAACGCGATGAGCTGGTCATCATCAAGGTTCCATGAATGGTCTCTTAGCTTACGAATCGCAGAATTTGATGCTATCACCGGCGCCTGAGACAATCTCACGGCTTCCAACATTGCCGTTCGAGACAAATGAGAAATATCCACCGCCATTCCCAGTCGGTTCATCTCGCTAATGATGCCCGGGCCCGACGGATCCAAGCCTACCCCATCAAACTCATCACCTGTAAAAGTCCCAATATCAAAAGGTTCGACATGGCTGTCATGGGGAAGCGCCATATAACGTCCACCATGTTCAAAATATGTCTCAACAAGACCAATCTCCTGACCGACTACCTGACCATTTTCTATTCCAATTGATGCGGCCAGCTTGCCAGAATCAACTATGCGTTCCATCTCGTCTGCGGAATGCGCGATTGCGATCTCACTTGGGTGCATTTCTTCGGCAAGCCGATTTATCGCTTCAAACCCTCTAATCGTGGCTGCCTGCATGCTGACTATATCGTTACTGTCCAAAACGTTTCGGCTCGGATCAACCACCAAGAACATGGCGTCTATCTCTCCGACTCGAAGCTTGGGGAAATCAACTTGAAAGTCATTATCAGTGATCGGGTCAACCTCTCGCGTCGCATAATTGCCTGGAATCTCTATATGAGCGTCTATCGTCAATGCATTTCGATGGACGGTACGTGCCTGTTCGACATAGGCGTCTTCTGTATTCCCGCCAGAACAAGCGTTGCCGAAGATCGCCGTGACCATGGCGACCATCAATTTAGACCGTAACTTCAAAAGATCTCCAATGTTCTTGGCATTCAGCATAGCACCACTGCAAACCAACTCTAAATCAATCACTCGCTCAAAAATATTTCTACCACTGTCAGAGCTTGAGATTCAAATATATAGTTGACCGGTTAATTATATATTCATAGCATTTAACAATGGGAAGAAGAAGTGACGCCAAACCACGGATCATTCAAACTGCGAAAAAACTCTTTCATGAACGTGGATACCAGGCCGTTGGAGTTTCTGAGCTATGTGGAGCATCCGATGTCAATAAAGGAAGTTTTTATCACTTTTTTCCTTCCAAACGACACCTCTTACTCGAAGTACTTTCAGGCAGTTGGGACGAAACGGGAATATTAAGCTCCTGGCTGAAAGAACCGCCAGCATCTCCCCGCCGTGAACTTCGTCATTACCTACGGGAACTTTTTGCATTTCACTACGCAGAATGGGAAGTATCCGGTTATGTTCGAGGCTCAATACTCGGAAACCTCTCAGCTGAAATTGGAACAGCCAACGAACCAAACATTGTCAAGGAACTCAAGCGCTTATCCGATCAACAACGTCGCGCTTTTCGCGCTCTACTCATAGCCGATCGTAAGACCGGAGACTTTAGTACCGAAGATATTAATAGAAATGCTGACGGTCTGTTAGCCTCGATTCAAGGGCTCCTTTTGTTAGCAAAGATAAGAAATGACCTGAGTGTTCTACCGGCGAGTGAATCGATGCTGACAAATATCGCCGGAATGTCAGATTGAGAAAAAACCCAAGTGGATTACAAATCGTTGTTCTTGTTTGATGGCACCTGCCACTACCTCAATTGCGCTTACATGGCCCCTTTGTCTAGGTCCGTTTCTGCCGCAGGCCAGCAAGCAATCAAACGACTTGCCAATCCTCATAAAATTGAACCTGAGGATTTTTTTGATCCAGCAATGTCGATAAGAAATCTCTTTTCAAGCCTCATTGGCGCAACTAAGCCGGAACGCGTTGCCATCATTCCTTCTGTCTCATACGGAATGGCCATTGCCGCCAACAATATTCCATTAAAACCAACAAACAACGTAGTCATGGTCGAAGAACAGTTTCCAAGTGCAATCTACACCTGGCAGCGTGCGTGCAATGAGAGCGGTGCAACTTTACATGTGATAAATGCCCCAAAGACAAAGGGGACACGAGCCGTCGCCTGGAATGAAGCATTAATCGACGCAATCAACTTCGACACCGCTGCTGTCATTGTCCCGGAGTTGCACTGGACGGATGGCCTCCGTTTCGACCTCACTACGATCAGTAAAAAAGCCAAGTCTACCGATACGAGACTTATTATCGATGGCACACAATCCGTCGGCGCCAAACCATTCGATATTGAAATGGTTCACCCCGACGCTCTTATTTGCGCTGGTTACAAATGGCTTACTGGCCCATACGGCGTTGGAGTAGCCTACTTCGGAGAAACTTTCGACAACGGCATACCACTAGAAGAAAATTGGATCGCGAGAAAGGGGAGTAACAACTTTTCGAACTTGGTTCACTATCAAAATGAATACAGAGACGGCGCAATTCGCTTTGATGTAGGCGAGCGTTCTAATTTCGTTTTGCTACCCATGCTCGAAGCAGCATTAACTCAAATTCTTGAATGGACCCCGACCACAATTACGAGCCATACACAATTACTCACACAGCAAACTGCCCCCAAACTTGAAGCGCTCGGATGCTTTATAGAGGAAAAGCCATGGCGATCGGACCATCTGTTTGGCATCCACCTACCACATCACGCTAATCCTTCTCGCATTGCTGTCGAATTGAAGCGCTCTTGCTTATCTGTATCACTACGTAGTGATACGATCCGTGTAGCTCCGCACCTCTATAACACTGCTAGAGATATGGACGCTTTGGTTCATGCACTCGACATAGCTCTGAAATAATCTAGAACCTATCAACTCGCCCGATGATCTTTTCCGAACGGTACGCTGTTTCATTATGCCACTCAAGAGTCTAGTCTTTTTGTTTGCGCTAGTTGCTATTGAACTGTCCGCCCAGACAGTCAACGAACCAGAAGTCATTGTTCTAAATGCGACTAAGCAAAGTGAACTCCGATCAACAGATCGACTCGTTGACCATCTCGTTCGGACCAATCAACTCCGGCTCAACAAAATCGTTGCGGATACGCTAATTCCAACCCGCCAACACGAGCGTTTCTCGCAGTTTCACCAAGGCCTCAAAGTCTACGGAGCCGAAGTTACTCGACAAACTGAAGCAGGGCTCACAGTTTCTATCTTTGGCGAGTTTTATTCAGACATTCAAATTGAAACCACTCCATCAATCCCCCTAGACACCATTGTCTCGACTTTTGATTCAGGAACTCAGTGGGCAATACGTGAAAATAACTCGCAAGAACTCGTAATCCTGAAAGACCCTCATGGAATATTTAAATTAGTCTATCTTCTAAAAGTTGGCTCTCCGATGGGACCCTCCATTCAATTTGTCGATGCTCACAATGGCGCCACCGTACACGAACAACCAGGAATCCGTTTAAATAATGATGGCCTGCCGTGCAACACATGTCGTGTAGGGGAAGGACTCGGCGTAAAAGGAGACAAAAAGAAAATCAGCGTCAACACAGTGGCAGCGCGATTTCACTCGCTAGACTTACTTCGCCCGTCCACAATTGCCACGTATGATCTCAAAGGCGATTGGAAACGACTACTCAATATTTTGAACAATAATGAGCGTCTTACTGACACTGATTACGGCCAAGACTCGGATAATAACTGGACTGACGGCCCAGTAGTCGATGGACATGTTAGCGCTGGTTGGACATACGATTATTTGTATGAGCGATTTCAGAGAAATGGGCTTGACGGGAAAAATGGACCAATTACGACGATCGTACATCCGGTAAACAGGGATGACTTATGGCTTGTCCCAAATTATATTTTTTCACTCTTTTTTGTAAATGCATTTTACTGTGGCGCCTGTGGTCCTAATGGTATGGTCGTGTTCGGAGAGGGACTCCCAGAAGGATTTGTACTGACCGCGACGGGTCAAACCATCGACTTTTTTGCTGGCGGAATCGACATCGTATCGCATGAACTTGCGCACGCAATAACCGACAATACTTCGGGCCTGGTCTATCAAAACGAATCGGGAGCTCTAAACGAAGCCTTCTCAGACATTATTGGTGTCTCGGTAGAGTTCTTTTTGGCTGACACTGGTCGCCACCGGAAAGAGACGGCTGACTATATGCTCGGTGAAGATGTAATCAAACCGAACGGTGTGCGTTCTCTCGCTGATCCATTATCTCTAGATGATCCGGACCACTACTCAATCCGATACCAAGGAGACGCTGACTATGGGGGTGTTCACACTAACTCAACTATTGCTAGTCACGCCTTCTATCTTGCAATCGAAGGCGGAACCAATAAAACCTCAGGGATATCGGTGCTAGGAATCGGAAGTCAAAACCGTTGGCAGCTCGAGCAGGTTTTTTATCGTGCATTCACTATGCTGATGCCAGCAAATTCGACATTTTCTGTCGCTAGAAAAACGACGATACAATCTGCTCGTGATATGTTCGGCGCAGGACATCCTGTCGAACGCGCAATAGACGAAGCGTGGACCGCCGTCGGCGTTAGATAAATCAGTTAGCTATTTACAAAAGGAAGAGAACTCGCTCGCATGTCGATAATCAGACCAAACAGCATTGCCATTAGGGCTACACTGTGGGCCTTTA
The DNA here is from genome assembly GCA_964343415.1 of uncultured Vicinamibacteraceae bacterium. GTDB lineage: Bacteria > Acidobacteriota > Vicinamibacteria > Vicinamibacterales > UBA8438 > DTWD01. Next base: position 14,691 of record CAYFJM010000009.1, read on the forward strand.
TTTTTTGTTTCAATAGCTCGGAAATCTTCGCTCAAACCGTAGACGATCAACGTATGATTTTTGGTTTTAATTCCGGCATCCAATTTGTCAAGGATGCGTTAAAAAACGAGGTCGACTTTGAACTTTGGCAGGAAACTGGAACCTTCGAAGCAAGCTACAACGTCACAAAAGGTCCTGCCTTCGACGGTAGCTTTGCCTTTCTGATGTACAAGCGCATAGGGCTTGGAGTCAATGTGTCACATTTCAGCAAAACTATATCGGCCACAATCGACGCTGACGTGCCTCACCCTTTCTTTTTCTCCTTTCCCCGTAAAGCAACAGGTGTAGCGAATAACGTAGTCAGGCGCGAGTCAGCGATTCACCTCCAATCCCAATACTGGCACACAGTCGGAGATAAGTTATTGGTACGACTGCTCGGCGGTCCCACAATATTTTCAGTTACCCAGGATTTACTATCGACAATCCAAACGAAGGAACGCGGATATGACTACAACACCGTTGACATCATTGGCCACAACACCATCGCCTCTGGTGGAACCGAACTAGGCTTCAATATCGGCTTCGATGTGTCTTACTTTGTCTTTGACCATGTCGCATTGGCAGGAATCCTGCGTTACAGCCGAGGAACATCTTCGGTCGCTGATCAAGCCACCCTCCGCCATATTTCCAGGTTCTCTGGACTCGGGCAACAACCTCTCGAACTAGGCGGAACTCACGTAGCGACCGGCTTACGTTTCGGGTTTTAGCTGCGCTTGCCTTATTGCGCCTGAGGAAACAGCGTCATTAGCGAAAGCGGATCTACTCGCGCATCGTTCAATCGAACGGTCCAATGCAAGTGCGGCCCAGTCACTCTCCCGGTAGACCCGACATCGCCAACCACATCACCCTGTTTAACTTGCGATCCTTCGTCTACAGCAA
>CAYFJM010000010.1:0-14921 GCA_964343415.1 uncultured Vicinamibacteraceae bacterium
AGTGACCCGATCAACGATTGTTTCGGCCGCGTCCGGTCTAGCAAGACGAAATGCCGCCTGTGACATCGCCTGCAAACGTTCCCGATTTCCTATTAAATCCAATAACCTTGTTTCAAAGCTGGCACCGAGATCCTTTTCATCTATTAGTTCAGCTGAACCAGCATCAACCATTACCTGGGCATTACTTCGCTGATGGTCATACGTTGCATGAGGAAATGGCACTATCAATGAGGGTCTCCCAGCCGCTGCAACTTCGGCGAGTGTCGTCGCACCGGCCCTGCATACAACAAGATCAGCCGCGCGCATTTCCTCTTCCATTAGATCAAAAAAACATTCAACTTTTGCATCAATCTTTACGAGGCGGTAAGCCGCTCGTACCGTGTCAACATCCGCCATTCCAGTCTGATGCGTAATCTCAATCCCCCCCGAGATTTGTGCAATCACAGGAGCCGCAGCCACCATCGCCTCATTGATGGCATGAGCACCCTGAGACCCACCGACCACCAATAGATGTGGTCGACGAGACGTAATCACTTGAAAATCAGAGTCGTCAAAAAATCCTTTTCGAACTGGATTCCCACTTACAAAAGCCTTGTCTCCAAAAAACATCGCGGTGCCTTCGTACGAAACTGCGGCCGCCTTTACAAACGATGCCAACAAACGATTCGTCATCCCAGGTACAGCATTTTGTTCAAGTAACATGGTCGTCTTTCCAATCAGCGACGCGAGTAAAACCACCGGGCCAGCGCTGTAACCTCCTAAACCGACCACTAAATCTGGTCTGGTTTGAAGCAAAATACGTACTGTATCTAGCAGTGTGATCGGCGCTAACAGCAACGCATATAGCCTGCCTGTTATTGACTTGCCGAGTAACCCAGCGCTGCGGATTCGCTTGAAAGCAAATCCTTCTTTCATCACAGTCCGTCCTTCGACCCCGCGACCTGTTCCAACAAAAACAATCTCTGCGTCCGGATACCGGTTGACCAATGTTCGTGCAACCGCGATCCCTGGGAACAGGTGTCCACCAGTTCCTCCACCCGCAAAAAGTACTCTCAGCGACATCCGCTCCAATCAACACCAACCACCTAAAAAAATGATCGGTTGAGAATTCTTCATCCATGTCATGTTTCAGCCGATGCATACTGTGAAACATTCAGCAAAATCCCCATGCCAAGTAAACTGATCAACAGAGACGAACCACCTGAACTAACAAAAGGAAGAGGAATACCCTTCGTCGGCAATAAACCGAGAACCACACTCATGTTGATATAGGCCTGAAGAGCAATCATGATCGTTAGACCTAAAGCGAGCAAAGCGCCAAAACGATCTGGCGCATGCCTAGCCACATGAAGTCCACGCCAAACAACCACCACAAAGCAAAGTAGAATAATGGTTGCCCCGATCAGGCCAGTCTCTTCAGCAATTACCGCGTAAATAAAATCCGTATACGGGTAAGGAAGGTAGCCAAGCTTCTGCACTCCTTCCATCAAACCGCGACCGAAAACGCCTCCAGTACCAACAGCAATCAGCGACTGGACAAGTTGATAGCCTGCACCAGTCGGGTCGGCCCATGGGTCTAAGAATGCCAATAACCTGACGCGGCGATATGGTGCTGCCCAAAGAATCGCGGCCAGTGTCGGCAACAGCACTAACGCAGATGAAATGATGTATCGGTAGCTGATTCCCGCTGTAAAAACAATTGCCCCTACGATAACGATCACGGTAACAGCTGTACCAAAATCCGGTTGCAATAAAATCAAACCCGTAACAACACCAACAACAATTCCTATCGGAAGGAGCGCATACGAAGGTTCATTAATACGGTCCATCCTTCGCTCAAGAAACGCGGCCGTAAAAATAATGATGGAAATCTTCGCCAACTCAGACGGCTGGACGCCAAAAGGTCCAAGGTTGAACCAGCGGCGAGTTCCATTGACCTCTTGCGAGAACAAAACTGCCACGAGCGCAACGCCAGTCAGGATCAAACCGGACCACATCACAGTCGATTTCTTGAATAACCGATAATCGACCCTCATCACACCAAACAGAAGAAGACAACCGAAGACCACCCACATCAACTGCCGTAAAAGATAGTAATAAGATACTTGACGCTGATCCTGCGCTAACTCGGCAGAAGACGCACTGTAGACCATTACAACGCTGCACCCCAGCAGGATGATTGTCGACCAAAACAAAGACTTGTCCGTTTTCAGTTTTCGAGCCATACTCGCCGTTCTCGGCAGTCTCCCAGACTAAAGTGTTTGAGTGACTCAACCGATAAAATTAACAGCACGCCGTCATAAGCGGTCAACGGTCATCAGTCGGAACAGGGTGAAGACACAAACCTCGCAGACCGAGGCAGCCTGCGTTCCCAGCGGCCAGCTCTCCACCGCGTAGTCCGACTGATGACTGATCACCGCTTACATCTAAATCCCTTCCAACACTTCTCATCAAATCGCACACACCTCCTCGCCATTACTCACATCTGTGAAGATGTAGAACGCTCAGCGAGCATTGTCACTGCACGCTTAAATTCTTCCCCCCGCTCAGCGTAGTCACGAAACATGTCAAGACTGGCGCAGGCAGGTGCCAACAGTACAGCCCCGCCTTTGCGGGCTAAAGTCGATGCAATCTCGACAGCCTGCATTAAAGTTTTAGCGTCTCTGACATCAATAGTTGGGGCTAAACTTTTCCGGATCTCGAAACTCGCCTCACCAATAGCGATGACACAAGCTTTTCGTTCAACAAGTCCCGGGCAGAGTTCTTCAAAAGATCCCCCTTTGAACCGACCACCGAGTATGACCACCAACCCAGTTCCGAAACATTCAATCGCCTCTCGTGCAGCAACCAGATTCGTCGCTTTAGAGTCATTAACGTACCGAACACCGTCCACCTCTCTGACAAATTCAAGAGCATGCTCAAGACCCGTAAATTTTCCAACCACGCGTGTCATTGATTCGGCATCCACTCCAACAATTGCGCCAACTGCGGTAGCAGCGACAACATCACTCAGTAAATGCTGTCCAGGCACCTGCACCGCAGAGAGAGGTACCAGTTGCTGAACACCATCAGCTGATCGGCGAGTGACGGCATTATCAAGAACACCAACCCCATCATTTGGCGCAAACTTACTGGAGAATAAACATCGCCGCCCAAGGCCACGGCGCGCTATTTCAAGCACACGAGGATCGTCAGCATTAATGACCATCGCATCATCTTCCGTCTGATTAGTGAAAATTCGAGCCTTCGCTTGAGCGTAAGCTTCAAAACTTTCGTGACGATCAAGATGATCGGGAGAAAGATTAAGGCACACCGCTATCCAAGGCCTGAACGTATCAATCAGCTCCAATTGAAAACTACTCACCTCGACAACATGAATGACATCAGGTCTGGATTCTTCAACCTGACTACTCAGCGCAGTACCAATATTTCCACCGACAACAGCATTTCGCCCGCTCTCTGAAAGCATCCGCCCAGTCAGCACAGTCGTGGTCGACTTACCTTTTGTTCCTGTCACTGCAACAATCCGACCACGTAACCACCGAGCCGCAAGCTCTATTTCGCTAATTATCGGGATACCACGATGCTTAGCCGTTTCAACAATGGCTTGGTGCGGGGACACTCCTGGACTTATTACGATCAGGTCAGCAGACTGAAAGGTTTTCGCGCGATGACCACCAAGCTCAAGTTCAATATCATTCGCTCGTAATGTTTCGGAATTTTCAACTGCGTTTAATTGATCACTAAGTGTCACACGTGCTCCACGACTCACGAGCAACCTCGCCGCAGCAACACCACTCCGCGCGGCGCCCATGACAACAACATTCGAACCGGAAACAGAAAATTCACTCATCTCAATTTGAGAGTCGCCAGACTAAAAAGTGCAAAAACAATCGCTGCTATCAAAAACCGACTAATAATCTTGGGTTCGCTCCATCCAAGTAATTCAAAATGGTGGTGTATCGGTGCCATCTTGAACACTCGTTGCCCTGTCAACTTAAACGAGCCAACCTGAACTACAACCGAGATCATTTCAATAAGAAACACTGCGCCAACAATTGGCAACAGCAACTCTTGCTTGATCAGGAGAGCAACAGTTCCCAACGCACCACCCAGTGCAAGCGAACCGACATCGCCCATAAAAACATCGGCCGGGTAAGAGTTGTACCAAAGAAATCCGAGACCAGCCCCAACGAGTGAACCACAAAAAATCGTAAGTTCTCCTGCCGGGGGAAACCGAACAATCAAAAGAAATTCTGCAATAACGGCATGACCACTGACATATGCCAACGCAGTGAAAGCACCTGCGGCCACCGTAAATACACTAATCGCTAGCCCATCTAAACCATCAGTCAAGTTAACTGCATTCGATGCCATCACAAGAACGAGCATGGCAAACGGCACGTACAGCCAACCGATGTCAGGTGTGAACTCTTTGAAAAAAGGAAAAATAATATCTGTGTTGTACAAATTGTTTTCTGCGAGTTGAATTAACGTAAGACCAACAGTAAGAGCGACAAAAGCTTGAGCGCACAATTTCATTGAAACCGACAGACCTTTCGGGGTTTCTCGTGCGATTTTTAGATAGTCGTCAACAAATCCGATCGCACCGAAACCAATGGTTGAAAGCACTGCTAATCGGACATACTCATTTGTCAAATCAGCCCATAGAAGCGTCGGAATAAGTGCGGCACCCAAAACCAATAAGCCACCCATGGTAGGTGTTCCTGCCTTCGTAGAATGCCTAGCAGGCCCATCCTCCCTCACCACCTGTTTAATCTGTAAAGCGCGTAGCCACTTGATAACCACCGGACCAAACGCAAGCGAAACGATAAAAGCCGTCAGACTCGCTGCGGCCGTACGAAAGGTGATGTACTGAACAACGTTTAACACACCGATCTCCGTGTGTAACGGAAATAACAAGTGGTACAACATCAGGACCAATCCGCCTTTAATCGCTCAACTACGAGTTCCGTTCGCATACCCCTTGAGCCTTTAACTAACACGAGGTCTTCTTTTTCAACTAAGCCCGAGACAATCTTTGCTGCTTCCTCACTAGTACCACAGAGAACTACTGAACCAGAATCTAAACCCGCGTCTCGACCTCCAGCTGCCAAAGCCGAGACATTTTCACCACCAATAGCTACAATGCGCTCAAATCCTGCTTCCACTGCTTTTTTCCCACACGAATGATGCAAGGATTTCGAACGCTCACCTAGTTCAAGCATCTCTCCCAATATGGCGATGCGCCGTCGGTACCCACCAGTTCTACCAATTGATTCAAGAGACTTCTGTAACGCTGTTGGATTTGAATTGTAGGAATCATCAACAACTGTCACGCCATGGGACAAATAAGTTACAAAACCTCTTCGGTGTGGCGGAATAAATTTTCCAAGAACATCAACCATTTCTTCAAGAGGAATTTGAAATTGCAATGCGACTGCAATGGCCGCCAACACATTTGCAGCATTCCCCATGCCGATCAAAGGTATCCGAAAAAAACCAGACCCGGCGGGTGTCTCAACAGTCGCACTGATTCCATTAAGACCAGAATCGTTTATCGCGATGGCCCTAACATCCGCAGTCTTCGCTAGACCAAAAGTCAACATAGAACCCGCAAATTGACTAACACGGTCCATAACTAAACGATCATCAGCATTTACCACGAGTTGATCATTCGAACGCGAACCTTCTAACAGCTCTGCCTTCGCATCTGCGATATCTTCGATGGATGAAAAATTTTCAGCATGCACTTCAGCAACGTTCGTCCAAACCCGTACATTAGGTTCGGCAATATCGACCAACGTTCTGATTTCTCCCGCATGATTCATCCCGAGTTCAACAACAGCCACCTCCGGTTGGTATCGAAGTTTCAAAAGTGAAAGCGGTAAGCCAATATGATTATTTAGATTTCCACTACTCCGATATACACGTTTTTGTATTCCAATAAACGCTGCCGACAATTCTTTTGTTGTGGTTTTACCGATGCTACCCGTAATAGCAACGACCGTCGTGCAGGATTGACGACGGACGTGACGCGCAATCGTCTGAAGTGACCGCGTAGTATCTTCAACTCTGACAACTGCGATCTCTCGTTCGTCTACGATTGTCGACGACACTGCTGAAAGATCACTAACTATCACGCCCGCCGCTCCCTTTCTGACCGCGTCAGCCACAAACTCATGACCATCGAAGCGATTACCTTTAACGGCAAGAAAAAGTTCTCCTCGCCGAATTTGTCGACTATCAATTGAAACATCACCAAATTCTCGATCTGCTGCACCACATAACAAATCCCCATCAGCCGCTCTAACAAGCTCGTCAGTCCGAAAAACCAGCGGCTTCAATTTTTCAACCAATCAGTCATACCATCCTTGTCGAGGCACGTCGCCGGGCAAGTGCCATCCGCGCGACAGCGCTATCCTCAAAAGGAAATAATTTCGAACCAATCTCCTGATAACCCTCATGCCCCTTACCGGCAATCACCACGAGATCTCCTGGGTCTGCCTCAACAACGGCATGCACAATTGCTTCTTCACGGTCAGAAATCGTGACGTAAGGCGTTTTCGTATCAAGGAGACCGCGTTCTATGTCAGCAATAATGTCGAACGGCCGTTCTGACCGAGGATTATCAGATGTCAATACGACTTTGTCGCTCATATTTGCTGCTACAGTCCCCATGATCGGACGCTTGGCTGCATCGCGCTCACCGCCACAACCAAACACCGTTATTACCTCTCCATGAGTCAAAGGACGAACGGCTTCAAGCAAACCGCGCAGCGCTTCACTCGTATGAGCAAAGTCAATCATCACCATAAGGTCATCATCGCAATCGCTACTTACTTTCTCCATACGACCAGAAACACCGGTGAATATCCGCACGCCTTCTTCGATTCCACGAAACGAAATATCCAGCGATACCGCAGTTGCTGCGGCCGCTACAATGTTGTAAGCCGCTATACGCCCCACCAGGGGAGACGTAAGGTGCAACATTCCACGTGGCGTTCGCGCTTCTATATGCGTACGATTCTGTTCAAATTCAAGCCTGTCTGGAACAATGTCGGCTCTACTGTCAAGTCCATAGGTGACTGGGCATGCAACCGTCTTCGCAAGTTCTTGGCCGTACGCGTCGTCAATGTTGACCACAGCCGGAGACTTAGGTGCCAACATCTCAAATAGTCGAGTCTTTGCCTGAAAATAACGTCGCATATCACCGTGAAACTCAAGATGTTCCTGCGACAGATTCGTGAATACACCCGCTTTAAAATCAACATAGTCGACGCGCTGCATTGAAAGCGCATGTGACGACACCTCTAGCACGCAGGCCTGAGCATCGTGCTCACGCATCGACGACAACCACGCCTGAACAGTCGGTGCTTCTGGTGTCGTGTGCTTTGAAGGTTCCTCGGGTTGATGAGCCGTCACTCGATTAGAAACTGAACTTATTCTTCCTGTTTCTAATCCAGCTTGCTGAAAAATCGATTCGATGAGGTAAGTGGTTGTCGTCTTGCCATTAGTACCGGTCACACCTACCACTAAAAGTGCCCGACTTGGATGGTCGTGAAAATTCGCAGCAAGTGCGGCAAGTGTGTCTCTAGCATGAGTCACCCGAACCCATGGCACTGACATACCGGACGGAGGTTCTTCCTCAGAAACAACGAGCGCCGCGCCACGTGAACACGCTTCGCCAGCAAATACGACCCCGTTTGTGTGTGAGCCGCGTAAAGCCACAAAAATTCCGTTAGGAACTACGTCTCGTGAATCCAGAAAGACACCAGTAGGGGAAATGACTCCCACGTCACGCGTAAGGGTGCCAGACTCTACGGTGACACCAGATCGTAAAAGCAATTCCCCGATGTTCAACGAAACTCCCTATTTCTCAAAGACCATGTGTGCCGATCGAGCCATACTTTTATGGTCGCTCCGGCTTCGATCTCAGCACCTGGTAATGGTTCTTGACGCCCCACAACACCGTCCCCAATAAATTCGGCCCGCAAGTCAAACTTACCGGCCATTTTCATCACTTCGCGAGCACTTAAACCACTAAGGTCAGGCATCACACCAAAATTAACAATTTCTTGATCTTCTTCGTCTGTTACGCTGAATGACACGGACTTCACTAGCGATTCGTCTACAACAAGCCTGTCTCGGGTGACAATTACTGGTACTTCCGGATTTACAGTAGGCGGCACTGCAAGATGCCGCAAAGAAGCCTCTGCGATCCGTCGAAAAATTGGAGCAGCAACCAGGCCACCGGTATAAGCCCTTTGACGAACACCATTAATGATCGCCGACCGCGGTGTGTCGATCATGACGAGCATCACCAAACGAGGATCACTCGACGGTGCAAACCCTACGAATGACGCATTGTGATCGTAATGAGAATACCGACCATCAACTAACTTCTCTGCTGTTCCTGTCTTTCCTGCGACCGAGTACCCTGGAACTTGTGCTTGTCGCCCAGTTCCACGCTGGACGATTTCCTCCATGATCTCTGTGAGATCTGCCGCCGTTTCAGTTGAAATGGCTCGACGAATTACTCGTGGTTCAGTAATTTCTCGTACACCATCTTGCCTGACAGAGCGAACCACTCGAGGCGAAATTAATTCACCTCCATTCGCTACAGCGCCGATAGCCGACGCCATCTGGAGCGGAGTAACCGCCACTTGATAGCCCATAGACATAGACGCAAGACCCCGCACGGAAAGCTTGGAAGGATCGCCAACTAATCCACGACTTTCAGAAGGAAAATCCGGAGACAGCAACTGCCCAAATCCAAAGCGGCGAACATAACGACTGAAGCGCTCTTGCCCCAGCCTAAAACCCACCTCAATTACGCCAACGTTGCTGGACTTAACCATAACGTCGGTGAAGGACAACTCCCCATAGCGGTGAAAGTCTGGAATCACATCCCCTCCGACGGTGATGGATCCTGCACTCACATCAAAAATCTCGTCGCGTTCTACAACCTGTTCCTCCAGCGCAGCAGATGCCGTTACCACCTTGAAAGTCGATCCAGGTTCGTAAATATCCTGAACCGCCCGATTCCTCCTTTGATTTGCTGTGGAATCTGAAAACACATTGGGGTTGAATGACGGCTCGCTCGCAAGCGCGAGTACTTCTCCTGTTTTCGGATCAAGCATCACAACGGTACCGGCATCAGCACCATATGTCTTAATACCAGCTCTTAATTCGCGCTCAACAATGTGTTGTAAGTATTTATCAATCGTTAACTCGAGCGTCGCTCCAGGCGTCGGTGAGCGCTCTACGCGGCTAAAGGCTTGTTGTTCGTTATCAATCTGAATTAATACTTGTCCGGGAGTACCCCTAATATCCTCATCATAGGTCGACTCGAGACCGCTCAAGCCTTGGTTATCAATACCAACATAACCAAGAAGATGCGCCGCCAGTTCTCGATTGGGATAGTAACGACGATTTACTTGCAAGAATCCAACGCCTTGCAGATTAAGTGCTGCAACTCGCCGAGCTTCCTCGATAGACGCTAGTCGCTTGACATAAGCAAAATCTCTTTTACTGCTAAGGAGATCCGTAAGCCTTGCTCGCTCCGCGTCTGAGCAAGCATCAAGCGCAGAGCATAGGGCTTTGGCAATCTCCGTTGAATTCTCTATCTGACTTGGAACCGCATAGATGGTATCTGCATCGACACTGTAGGCAAGAACCTGTCCATTCCGATCGACAATCTCACCTCGTTTTGGGACAAGAGTTAAAGTCCGATCTTTCTGCTGATTTGCACGGTCAACGAGATATTCATGTTCGATTACCTGGAGATAGATGAGTCTTGCCTCAATACCTACTGTCCAAATTCCTAAAACAACTGCAGCAACAATTACACGACCACGCACAACACGTCGCCAATCATTAGTCGTTTCTGTCTTTCTCGTACGCCGGGGTACACGTCCGAAAAAACGCTCCCAATTAGACCGCAGCCTGTTCTTACTACGGTTGGTTCCCTGAACCACCTTTTGCCTCCTGCCCTTCAGCTGATTGACTGACTACCGCCTGTGATTCATAACTAAGCTTGTCTTCCGATGTCACATCTGGCCTAGATTTATAGCGTCGCATTTCGCTAACACTCATAGACCTTTCGTCCATTTGACGAACGGCCCGATCATTCGTCAACCGTCGATCGACGACTACAGAAGGATCGGGCGCAACAGCCGGAACGACTCGCTCGATCACCAATGACACATCGCTGGTCGGCTCAACCAAACCGAGTTGCTCCGTCGCAATACGCTCAATACGAGCGGGAGACCTTAATGTCTCTATTTCAAGACGCAAATGACGATTAACTTCAAGCTCTCTCATACGTTGTTGCTGCATTTCGCTGATCTCGTAATTGTGCTGACGCAATTCGAAATGCTGCCAAGCTGTAAAAATTAGAACGACGACTAAAAGGATCCCAATGAACAACGCCCTCCACAATTCACTGTTTCTTGCCTCGTCTACTTCTCGGACAATTGGGTTATTGCGAATGTCTTTCTTGATGTCGTACTCGAAATCTCCGCGGTTCATGGCAGCCTCTCTGCAACGCGTAATTTCGCACTACGAGCTCTCGGATTGAGAGCGACTTCTTGTTCGGATGGGCGCAAAGGTTTTTTGGTAAGAATCCTTATTTTGAGATCGGGATCGCGTTCAAGATGCCTAAATGTATGTTTAACAACACGATCTTCAAGCGAATGAAAGGTAAGAACCGCAAATCGTGCGCCAGCCTTCAGCCTTCGACATACAGCAAGAAGCCATTCATCAAGCGCCTCTACTTCTCTGTTTACCCATATGCGTACAGCCTGAAAGGTCCTCGTGGCAGGATCAATCCGTTGGTAACCCCTGCGCGGGACCGCTCGTCGTACAACTTCAGCAAGTTGTCCAGTAGTCTCGACGTCGATCTGGTCACGTGTCGAAACGAATAGTCTAGCGATACGCCGGGCGTGCCTGTCCTCACCAAATCGATAAATAACATCGGCAAGATCTGATTCACTAACGACACGAAGTTTTTCGGCGGCTGTCTGGCCGACAGAACGATCCATTCTCATATCAAGAGGTTCGTCTTTCCGAAAACTAAATCCACGTCCCGGCCCATCTAATTGCATTGATGAAACGCCGAGATCTGCCAAAGCCCCGTCAATTCTCTGGATCCCACGATCATTAAGAACTGGCACGAACTCACGAAAATCAGAGTGAACTAATTCCACACTGTCCTGCCAAGGTTGCAAATTAACCTCAGCTTCTTCAAGTGCGTCAGCATCACGATCGAAACCCACTAGTCGGTCAGCGCCCGCCTCAAGCAGTTTCCGTGAGTGACCTCCTGCTCCTACGGTGTAATCCACAAAAACACCGCCTCCTTCTGCCCTCAACAACGTCACAACCTCAGATGGCATGACCGGTTCGTGATGAAGACGAGCGGAAGTCTGCATCTGTTTTAAATCCCAAAATCAGCTAAAGCCCGTGCGTCATCATCGGTAAAGGGCTCTTGGTCAAGTCGCCGAGCAAAACGTTCGTGATTCCATATTTCCAAATGGTCGTACTGGCCAAAAACGTCAACATCCCCAAGCATCTGGGCCGACTCACGCAGCCGGCCATGAATAGAAACCCGTCCTTGCTTGTCAAACTCAGCCGACTGTCCAAAGTAGTTCACCCGGTCAAAGAAACGAATCCGAGAAGGATGAGCTGACGGTACTTTTGAAAGTTTTTCTTCAATAGCAATCCAAACAGACATTGGGTAAATACGTACAGATGCACCACTTACACTGGTGACGTACAGCGCTTCTCCATACTTTTCACCGATAAGCGCACGAAAAGCCGTTGGTATCTTCAACCGACCTTTCTCGTCAATTTTTGCGCAGAAATTACCTCGAAGCACCTATTTACTCCAATTTACTCCATAAAAATCCACTCGTTATCGTAGGCAACGAGTTTACGGTTGTCAACGGTAAAATAAGTATTTTCAATACTTTAAGTTAAATATTTCTCACTTATTCAAGCTTCTGTACGCCACCCGAATGAGTGATGTGAGACACTTTCCGACGAAACATGCTCAAAGCTGGTCTAATTGGTCTCTCCTCGGTCGGGAAAACAACCATTTTCCGGTTGCTTACTCAAACTCATCACAACAATGGAGCCAAGGCTTCTAGTGCCCACGACACAACTGTTGCCATTGCTCAAGTACCCGACGAAAGACTCGACCGACTAAGCGAATTGTTTACTCCAAAAAAACATACGCCCGCCACCGTTAATTTGATCGATCTGACCGGTCGCCGTAATACCGGTACAGGTGTCGGTGGACTCGTTGACGTTGCGGGCTATCGAGACGCAGATGCAGTTCTTCACGTAGTAAGAGCATTCCATGATGAGTCAATTCCCCACCCTGCTGAATCTATTGATCCAAACCGAGACGTCAGGGTAATGGAAGATGAATTAATACTGGCCGATCTCGCTGTCGCTGAACGGCGCTTGACTCGACTCGAAAAAGATCGGAAAAAGGAATCCTCAAAAGAACTGGAAGCCGAACTTTCTGTTCTGAGTAAGTGCAAAGAACAACTCGAGCAGGGCAAGCCTCTTCGTGCACTGGAATTAAAACTTCCAGAGATGAAACTACTACGAGGTTTTCAATTTCTGTCAGCAAAACCTATGTTGCTCGTCTTAAACGTGGATGAAGCTGATGCCTCTCGTTCCACCGACGAAACTCTTGCAGAGCTACAATTAAAGAACTTCGCCGCAGAGCCTGCGATCCGAGCTGTTTGTGTCTGTGCCAAAATCGAACTTGAAATTTCAGAACTTGATGCTGAGGACGGAGAATTGTTTCTTCAAGAAATCGGTTTAAAAGGGCCAGGACTCGATCGGGTGATTCGAGCCGCCTACGAACTCCTTGGCTATCTTACATTTTTCACAACCGGAGAGGATGAGTGCCGTGCGTGGTCGATTCCTGAAGGTACAGTGGCACAAATAGCAGCAAGTGAAATACATACGGATATCTCTAGAGGGTTTATACGAGCAGAGGTTGTCGAGTACGATCATCTAATAACACGACGTTCGGTTGCCGAATGTCGAAAACACGCCGAGGTTCGACTTGAGGGCAAGGAATACGTCGTTCGAGACGGCGACATCATAAACTTCAGATTTGCAACGTAATTTACGATGAAAATACTTATTACAGGCGGCGCAGGTTTTATCGGCTCACATCTAGCTGATCGGCTATTAAAAGAAGGTCACCAAGTCGTTGCAATCGACGACCTTTCAACGGGGGCCATCGAAAACATTGACCATCTTAAGTCAAACCAAAATTTTACCTATGTAATCGATACTATTTTCAATGAAAGCATCCTCGCTGAACACATTGACCGCTGTGATGCAGTCTTTCATTTAGCAGCTGCTGTGGGCGTCAAGTTAATTGTGGAAGCCCCCGTTCGAACGATTGAAACGAACGTGCACGGAACGGAAGTCGTACTCCGGCATGCGAGTAAAAAAGGAAAGCTCGTCCTTATTGCGTCCACATCCGAAGTATACGGCAAACGAACTGTAGTGCCTTTTAGCGAAACTGCGGACCTGTTACTGGGCTGCCCTCACCAGCATCGATGGGCTTATGCCTGCAGTAAAGCGTTGGACGAATTCCTCGGATTGTCTTATTGGAAAGAACAAAAGCTTCCCGTTATTGTGGTGCGCTTGTTTAACACGGTCGGCCCAAGACAAACTGGCCGCTACGGCATGGTTATACCGAACTTCGTCAAACAGGCATTGGCTGGCGAGCCCTTAACCGTTTATGGAACCGGGGAACAAACGCGTAGCTTTGCTGATGTAACTGATGTCGTTAGTGCGTTTCTTGCACTCTTAAATGAACCTAAGGCCGTTGGTGACATTTTTAATATCGGCAATCCTGAAGAGGTTTCCATCTTGCAGCTTGCGCAGAATGTTATTGAGCTTACTGGGAGTAAATCACCAATTTTGACTGTACCGTATGAAGAAGCCTACGAATCTGGATTTGAAGATATGCCGAGACGAGTACCGGATATCAGCAAAATCAAGAACCTCACTGGATGGAGTCCTACGCTAGCTTTATCTGACATTCTTGGCCGCGTAGTGAACCACATGAAGACCGTTTAGAATCTTCGAGAACGACCCGACCTTTCCTAGAAACTCATCAAACCGAATGACCTTCCAGAGTCAGAAGGGCTTTCTTAATCGCCAAACCACCCGTAAACCCTCCGATACGACCATTACCAGCAATAACCCTATGACATGGAATCACAATCGGGACAGGGTTTCTACCGAGTGCACCGCCAACAGCCCGACTCGCGCGAGGTGAATCAATAAGTTTGGCAATTTCGCCGTAACTCATCGTTTGTCCGAATGGAATCCGGCTCGCATTTCGTAAAACACGATAAGTAAATTCAGTTGAAACCCTTAAATCGATAGGAAGACTGAATCGCGTGATACTTCCAGAAAAGTAGCTATCCAACTGTTCCAAAACCCCACTAACAGCGCGCTGATCAGGCAACGCCCTCTCAACGCGAGTGCCAAGGCGTGCAACATATCGAACTTGATTGGTAACACCGAAAGCGACATCAAATAATCCACTATTAGAAATAGCAACGAATACGGGCCCTATCGGTGTCTCCAACGACCCAAATCGAACTACTGGCCTACTGGCTAGATTCTTGTTTGCTTTCGGTTTGTCGTTCATGGCCTAAAAAGATCAAGCTCACTCAAAATAATAATCGACTACCTATTCGACTAGTTCCTGTTTGTCATTGTCCAGCCTATGCTAGGCTGAGTTTCCAGTGACCCGTCGGGAACCCGCCTCATCCGCGGTGCCGTCATCAAAAGAAGGTGAGGTGTTGGCTTCCTCCCATCTTGCCAAATCGGCAGGCATTATCGGCACCGCGACACTTACAAGCCGGCTTCTTGGT
>CAYFJM010000011.1:0-14827 GCA_964343415.1 uncultured Vicinamibacteraceae bacterium
GGTTCGGTGGCGAGCAAGTAAGGCCACCGCAATACCGTAGGCAGAGAACATGCCGGAGACAATATCGGCGATCGCAACGCCTAGGCGATAACTGGGGCCGTCGTTTGACCCCGTAATACTCATAAGGCCACCTTCGCCTTGCATCACAGCGTCATAACCTGGTTCGCGCCGTCTCGGTCCAGTTTGTCCGAAGCCAGAGATGGAGCAATACACAAGATCGGGTCGCTGTTTTGACAGGGTTTCGTAACCTAGTCCCATTTTGTCTAACGTTCCAGGGCGAAAGTTTTCGACTAGGACATCCGACTTTTCAATTAACGCGTCAAGTACGCGGCGCCCTTCGGGGTGCTTTAAATTTAACGTGACACTTTCTTTATTGCGATTAATACTCAGAAAATACGCGCTCTCTCCGTTTTGGAACGGCGGTCCCCACCCACGCGTGTCATCACCTTTTCCTGGTTGTTCGACCTTGATGACGCGAGCGCCCATGTCGGCCAGCATCATCGTGCAATATGGACCGGACAATACACGCGTGAGATCTAAGACAGTGATGCCGTCGAGAGCGCTTGGTTTATTGGATGTTTGTTGAGTGTTCATAGTTGACTTCTTTCATGTAACGTCGAGTGTTCTAAGGCGATGAATGGATAGGAGATCGGTCATCAGGGCATATGCTGTGTGAGCGACGTCAGAGGCTGTTTTACTGATCACCAGTGACCCAAGTACGTCTGTGTCAATTACGAGTCCTTTCGCGGTCCCAGACAATCTAGCGAGCGGATCACTAGCCGTTAGAAAACGCGGGGCAACTGTCGCGATCGCTCTATTGTGGTGACGTTTAACTTCGGCGATAAGCTTGACAGC
Organism: uncultured Vicinamibacteraceae bacterium; assembly: GCA_964343415.1. Lineage (GTDB taxonomy): Bacteria > Acidobacteriota > Vicinamibacteria > Vicinamibacterales > UBA8438 > DTWD01. The sequence continues at coordinate 856 of CAYFJM010000011.1, forward strand.
CTGGCCATTTTGATGAGCCCTTCTGATTTCTGTTTTATCGACCGTTCGGAGTCCTGTTCGGTTTACCTGATGCGGGTTCATGTTGGCATCAAAAAAGACATTGGCGAGAATAGATGCTTTTGCAGCGGCGTCCCATCCTTCGATATCTTTTTCAGGATCGGATTCAGTAATCCCTGCCTTTTGTAGATCAGCTAACGCTTTTGACAGAGTCGTGCCTTGTTCCATTTCCGTTAAGAGATAATTCGTTGTGGTATTGACGATACCCCGGATGCGCTCCACTTTGACACCTGGAAGCGTTTCCTGGATGAGACTAAAAACTGGCATTCCGTCTAGTACCGACCCTTCAAATTTAAACATTGAGCCCCGAGAGGCTGCAAGTGCAGTGAGTTCACGATAGGCAAAGGCAGAGGGGCCCTTGTTGGCCGTAATCACATCTGCGCCCATCGTAAGGGCAGCTCGAACGTGGTCGACGCTCGGTTGTCCTTTGTCGAGACTGAAGGGTGTGTTTTCAACAACAACCACGCGATTTGTTTTTGAGTGTCGCGGGTATAATTCAGATAATTGTTTGAGAAGTTCAAAAGTACCAGTCGGTTGTTGACCTGAAGTGTAATTATGGCACGGGTCAAGGACTTGCCTGGTTGTTCCAAGATGGGTCAGAGTCGCAGCGTCAATACCTTCTTTAGCTAGGATGCAATGATGTCGTCGTGTTGCGACTCCGACGACACGCCAGTCGAACCCTAGCGAAGGCGATCGTTTCATAAGTAGTTTGAGGAAAGCTTGTGCAACCGCTCCAAAGCCGAGAAGCACAAGATTAAAGGAATACTGATCGGTCATTAGTGGCGGTGAAATTTTTCTTTTGGCTCAGGCCAATATTTGTCGAGTAGTTTGATTCAAGAGCTGTAAGAAAAGAGTTTTTACGGCTGGAGAGTTAGGCAGCGGTTTCTGTTGATGGATCGTAGCATGCACTAGAGTGCTTTCGAGTTTTTACGAGAACAGCTGGCAGCCAAGAATAGGATAGGATTGAGAGCGATGGATGATAATGCACTGCGCGTTTATGATTCGATTCTCGGGATGTTGTCTGGTCCTGAGAACCCAACACCATTGGTGCGACTTAACCGTGTTACGCCGTATCAGCATACTCAGGTTTACGGAAAACTGGAATGGTATAACCCCTTTGGTGCAGTGAAAGATCGTGTTGCCGCGAACCTGATTGCCGACGGCGAAGCGCGTCATACTGTGCAAGAGGCACAGAAATTAGTCGAGCCGACATCCGGGAATACTGGTATGGCTCTGGCCATGATTGCGAATGCGAAAGGGTATTCTCTGACGACTCCGTTATCAAGTGAGGTCCCTCTAGAGAAACGTACGATGCTGAGATTTTTTGGTGCTGATGTACTGGAGCTTGAGGATACGCTCTGCCCTGCACCTGGAGCACCGGAGGGAGCTATCGCGAAAGCAACTGAAATTAGCGAAAGACCAGACTATTTGATGCTGAACCAGTATGCCAATGAGGCGAATCCTGAGGCGCATTACAAGACGACAGGCCCTGAGATTTGGCGTCAAACTCAGGAAAAAGTGACTCATTTTGTTTGTGGGCTTGGCACGTGTGGCACGATTACTGGAACAGGGCGGTTTCTCAAGGAGCAATCCGAGAGTGTCAAGATACTCGGCATTCATCCTCAGGAAGGTCACGACATCCCTGGTGTGCGTAGTATTCGGCAATTGCAACAGACAAAATTATTTTTTCCAGAGGAGTACGATGGTCTCATTGAAGTAACGAATCAAGAGGCATTTGACCTCTGTCTTCGGTTGAACAGAGAAGAAAGTTTGATTGCCGGACCGAGTTCTGCGATGGCGCTGGCGGGTGCTTTCAAACTCGTGCCGGACGAACCAGGTAATGTAGTGGTGGTTATTTTCTGTGACAGTGCTTTCAAGTACGCATCATCGGTTGTAAAACATCTGCCGGGGTTGGTGGCTGCAGAAATTAAGAAAGCTACTTCGAAGAATCCTCTCCTCGACAGTATGGTTGAGAATGTTCGTGGAAATGCCGAGCTTACGATCGATGTCGATTCGGCGCATGCTCAGCTAAAGACGGGTCAGAGTTTTGTTGTGGATGTGAGACCCCCTGACCAGTTTGCGGAAGCGCATTTGCCAGGCGCTGTGAACATGCCACTTGCTGAGATCCAAGAAAACCATCAAGGATTGCCTAAGAATTTTGATACACCGATATTGAGTGTGTGTCAGCGCGGGAATGCATCGCTGTCTGGCTTACTTTTTCTCAAGTCACTTGGTTACCGGAATGTTCGTAGCATTGACGGCGGTACGCTTGCGTGGCGTGAGAAGGGATTTGAAACGGTTACGGAGTAGCTACTTACATTACTGATGCTTATGCTGCGGTCCGATGTGGACATAAATATTCGGCGGCATGGTCGCGACTCGTACCCTGAAGAGTCCTGCGGCGCGTTAATAGGCCTTGACGGGTTCGTAGTGGAGGCTATGCGGCTTCCGAATTTAATGGGAGAGGAGGCTCGTCGGCATTTTCTGGTTGGGCCAGTTGAGTACCAGGTGGCTGAAAAACGAGCTGCGGAGATGGGCGGGCAACTGATTGGGTTTTACCATTCACACCCTGACCATCCAGCACGTCCGTCACAGACTGATTTGGATCAAGCGTGGCCGACGTTTTCGTATGTCATTTTGGCTGTGCAGAATGGCGAACCAGGCACGATGACCTCTTGGCGTCTGCGTGAAGATCGGTCGGCTTTTGATGAACAAGCTGTTTCTGTAACGTGAGGTCTCGATATTACGACATTAATGAACAGGATAGGGTAGGCAAGAGATATGGCAATCCAGATACTTATTCCGACGCCACTGCGCGTCTATACAAATAACCAAGATACGGTTGAAGCAGAAGGCTCCACGGTCGGAGAGCTTCTTGCCAATATGACTAATCAGTACACGGAATTACGAAAGCATCTCTATAGTGAAGACGGTAAGTTGAGAAGCTTCGTGAATATTTATCTTAATGACGATGACATTCGGTACCTTGAGAAGGAAAAGACACCGGTGACATCAGAGGATACGATTAGTATTGTTCCGTCGGTCGCAGGTGGGAGTTGTTTGTGACGACTGAATCGCCGCTATCGCTTAGCAATCAAGAGGTCGAACGTTACAGTCGGCACTTAATTATGCCGGAAGTCGGCATGGACGGACAGCTGAAGCTGAAGGCTGCTAGCGTGCTCTGTATTGGGGCCGGAGGCCTCGGGTCGCCTGTGGCAATGTACTTAGCAGCGGCCGGTGTTGGTCGACTGGGACTGGTCGATTTTGATGTTGTTGATTACAGCAATCTTCAAAGGCAGGTTATTCATGGTACGCCGGACGTAGGTCGGTCCAAGCTTGAATCTGCCCGAGACACGCTTGTTGCGATTAACCCGGAGGTTGCGATTGACCTGCACGAGACGGCACTCTCGTCGTCGAATGCATTTGATGTGCTTGGCGATTACGATATTGTTGTTGATGGTACCGATAATTTCCCAACACGATATTTGGTGAACGATGCATGCGTGCTACTTCGTAAACCAAATGTATTCGGTAGCATCTTTCGTTTTGAAGGCCAGGCGTCGGTTTTTGCTACCAAGCAGGGACCGTGTTACCGCTGTTTATACCCCGAACCGCCGCCCCCAGGGTTGGTTCCGAGTTGTGCCGAGGGTGGAGTCTTGGGGATTCTACCAGGTGTTGTCGGTACCATTCAGGCTACGGAGACCGTCAAGTTGATCATTGGTGTTGGCGAGCCACTGATCAATCGTTTCATGATTTACGACGCGCTCAGAATGAAGTTCCGCGAACTCAAGTTACGTCGTGATCCGGAGTGCCCAGTGTGTGGCGATAGTCCGACCGTGACTCAATTGATTGATTACGATCAGTTTTGCGGTATCACCCCTACTAGTCCAGTTTTGGACGAGTCTACGGTTGGTAATGACGTGACGGTTGAGGAACTTAAGGTTTTTATTGATAACAATGACGGGGTATTTTTGTTGGACGTTCGTGAGCCGCAGGAATACCAGATCTGTTCCATACCTGGCTCAGTACTGATACCGCTCGGAGAACTTCCGAATAGAATTAGCGAACTTGGTCGGCATGAGGATGTGGTTGTTCACTGTAAGTCGGGTGTTCGTAGTGCAAAAGCAGTGAAAATTCTAAGTAATGCTGGGTTCAAAAAAGTAAGGAACCTTAGTGGCGGAATCCTTCGCTGGATTGATGTTGTCGATCCATCGCTCCCAAAATATTGAATGTCTGACAGTATAAAAATCCTTTCCTTAAGGTGATTTTTGTAACTACGAACGAAACGTTTTTGTCCGACCTGCGATGGCGGACTACAATAGGCGCGAAGGTAAACACCCCTGACGGTGGTACATGCTGCGTTTCTCAAAGAAGGCTGACTACGCTCTTATCGCGATTAAGGATCTTGCCTCCCGGCCGGACAGCGAATCGTCGAGCGCGCGCGAGATTGCCAATCGATATGATATCCCACCCGAATTAATGGCCAAGGTGTTGCAGCGGTTGGCAAAGATGGGTGTTATTGTCTCGCACCACGGAACGCGTGGAGGGTATCGCTTGTCTCGTTCGGCGAATCAAATCTCCGTTGCCGACATCATTCAGGCTATAGATGGTCCATTTTTGGTGACGGCGTGTTCTGATGAAGATGAAACGTGTGACCAATATTCTAAGTGTAATGTCCGTGATCCCCTTTGGCGGCTCAAAGATCTTATATTGCAGTCTCTTTCATCTTTTACCGTAGATGAGCTTGTTTCGGAGGGGCCAAAAAGCTTAGGTGTAAATCAAGAACCATTGTCGTTGTCTGAGGTTAGACGGTCATCTGAAGCGGTTGTCACTCCTTTAGCCAATACCAGCAGATAATGTAACGAGTTGGCAGCTGCTGCTGGACTCCAGCAATAGAGCTTTATAGCACTGCTTGATTATGAAAAGTTCCACTGCCATATACATGGACCATCATGCTACGACACCAACCGACGACCGCGTGTTGGTTCGGATGCTGCCATTTTTTAGTGAGGACTTTGGTAACGCTTCGAGTCGGCATCATTCCTTTGGTTGGAAAGCGCGGGACGCTGTTGTGAAAGCTAGGCGTCAGGTTGCAGAACTTATTGGCGCGGATTCTCGTGAGATCTATTTTACGAGTGGTGCGACCGAATCAAATAATTTAGCGATTAAAGGCTTTGCGAGAGCGAATACAGAGCGACCACTGCACGTAGTAACCATGTCGACTGAACATGAGGCCGTGTTAGATCCATGTCGAGAGCTCGAGCATGAAGGGATCGACATCACGTATCTTGAACCACGGAGCGATGGGCTTATCGATCTCGATGTATTTCAGAAAGCAATTAGAGAGAACACGCGTTTTGTGTCTATCATGATGGCGAATAATGAAATCGGTGTTTTGCAGCCGCTTTATGAGTTGCGAAAAATTACAGCATCGCGTGGAATCATTTTGCATAGTGACGCCGCGCAAGCCGTAGGCAAGGTGCCAATTGATGCCGAGTCACTTGGTTTGGATCTAATGTCAATAACGGCTCATAAAATGTACGGTCCGAAAGGAATAGGAGCTCTATATATCAGGCGCCGCCGACCGCGTCCAAAACTAAAGGCGCTGTTTGACGGAGGTGGTCATGAAAACGGATTACGTCCGGGCACAATCAATGTGCCGGGTGTTGTTGGCTTTGGTGCTGCCGCAGAAATTTGTCATCAAGAAATGCCCTGTGAATCTCGCAGGGTTTCTTATTTGCGAGATCGTCTTTTAAATGGCCTAAATGAACGTTTATCTGGTGTCATAGTCAATGGGTCCATGGAATATCGGCTACCTCATAGCCTTAATGTAAGTTTTGATTGTCTTGAAGGTGAATCCTTGTTGCTCGGCTTGGATGATATAGCAGTCTCATCAGGGGCAGCATGTGCATCTGCTAATCCAAAGCCTTCTCACGTATTACATGCGATAGGTGTGTCGGAGGAACGATCTCGTGCGTCAATTCGTTTCGGGCTAGGACGTTCTACTTCTGAGGAACAGGTTGACTATGTTGTTGGTAAGGTGGTTAGCGTAGTCAATCGACTACGAGAAATGTCCCCGTATGCGTCTCAATAACTGTTCCAAGCGGTTTTTCGCTTGATGGGATACACTGATTATTGAAACCATGATTGAAGTTACCGACGCTGCTGCAAAGCGAATTCGTGAGGCAATGGCATCTGAAGCTGTGGATGGAAGTGGCTTGCGTGTTGGAGTTAAAGCGGGTGGCTGTTCTGGATATAGTTATGTATTTAAGTGGGAGAATGCTCCACGGCAAGACGACGAAGTGTTTGATGTGGGTAACGGCATGAAAATTTTTGTTGATAAAAAGAGTTATCAATATTTACAAGGAACTGTTTTAGATTGCGACACAGAGATGTTGGGACAGTCTTTGATATTTCGTAATCCAAATGCCAAGAGCGAGTGTGGTTGCGGGCTGTCGTTTGATGTGTAGTGTTGACATCAACTGATACTCTTTCAATACTGCAGGTATTTTCTTGCGGGCCACAGTCGTTCGGTTGTGACCTCATTGATGTCTTCAATCCCTTTAGCTAAAGCTGACAGGCCTCGGCGACCACTGGTTGTTGTTTCTAATCGAGAGCCTTATCAGCATACCTACGATCAGGAACAAAAAATCCAGTGGTCCCCGACAACAGGTGGGGTCGCAGTTGCCCTGGATGCGCTTATGCGCGACCGCGGTGGTGTATGGATTGCACATGGTGCCGGCGATGCCGATCGTGAAGTCGTTGATGCAGACGATCGCGTGTCAGTACCACCAGATAAACCTAGCTACACCTTACGTCGTTTGTGGCTGACCGACAGAGAGTCGGCTAGCTACTACGATGGTTTCGCAAACGAAGGTCTCTGGCCACTTTGTCATGAGGCACATGTCCGACCCGTGTTTCGGACTCATGATTGGGAAAGTTATCAGCTTGTCAATAATCGATTTGCTGAGGTTATCGAAACAGAACTTCCAGATTTATCGGCTCCAGTTTTTATTCAGGATTATCACCTGGCGTTAGTGGCTGCCAAACTACGAAAATTACAACCTGGACTTAAAACTGCACTTTTTTGGCATATACCGTGGCCCAGCCCAGACAGGTTGCGCATGTGCCCATGGCGCCGGGACCTTATTTCTGGACTTCTAGGTAATGACCTAATTGCATTTCAACTTGATCGAGACCGCAGGAATTTTCTTGTGGCGGCACGAGAGGAACTTTCGCTGGAAACATCTCGTAATACTGTCCGAATGGGTAACCGAATCGTCGCTGTTAAGGCAGTCCCGATTGGCGTTGATTACGATCGTATACAGCGCATAGCCTACGATCCTGATTTGGAAGTCGAGATAAGTAAACTGCGGCGCGAACTCAATCTTGATACGTCGATTATAGGAATTGGTGTCGATCGATTGGATTACACCAAGGGAGTAATTGAACGGCTTGAAGCATTGGAACTGCTACTACAACGTCGACCTGATCTTCGAGACAGTCTTACTTTTGTTCAGATTGGTGTGCCATCACGGTCACGCTTGCGAAGCTACGTAGATGTTGCAGAGGCGATCGATCGCAAGGTGGATCAGATCAACAAAAGGTATGGATTAGGGAGGGACCTGATTCATTACAGAAAATCCGCTCTAAGAATTAGGCGACTCGTCGCCCTTTATCGACTTGCGAATTTTTGTATTGTGAGTTCATTGCACGACGGAATGAACCTCGTTGCAAAAGAATTCGTTGCTGCTCGAGAGGATGACGATGGAGTGTTGATACTAAGTGAAATGGCGGGGGCAGCACAGCAGTTACATGATGCTTCCATTATCAACCCGTACGATGTCGAAGGTTTTGCAACTGCCATTGAACAAAGTATCGAAATGTCTCGTGATGAGCGGCGTCGGCGTATGCATGCGATGCGTCGTGTTGTTGCGGGAAGAAATATTTTTGGCTGGGCATCGGATATCCTTGAAGATGTTGAGCGACTCAACCCCCGAGCTTTACCTCCGGTGCCGGATCGGATGTCTAGTGATCGAAAACGTTTAAGTGTGACTAGAAAACGCCAGCCAGTGAAGAACAAATCGTTGTAAAGATTATGAGAAATAATTCTTTGAATCGTATGCTGCAGCACAGTATGCGGGCATATTACCTGCCGATGTTTGCTGGATTTCTTTTAGCGGGTAGTGCTTTTATGCCTTGGATATTGATTGGTGATAACGCTTTTGGCGGTGTTCCAAGCATTTCAGGGTTTTGGGTTTTAGCGCTCGCGATCCTTGTTGTTGTGCTCGCCTCACTGAGTGTTATTACGCGAAAGAATTCTCGACATCCATTGCTGGTTGTTGGACTGGCAGCGTTCGCGATTGTGCTTTTGAGTGAGCAGTGGATGCAGCGGGCTGCTGTCGATGAGATATGGGCACAGGAGCAGGCTGTTGCGATTGTGCAAGGCGAGAAAGCGGAGATCGAAGTACCGGTCACGTCAATTGCAGGAGGGGGCTATCTTGCTCTTGTATCGTCGGCGGTCGTCATTCTATTCGGACTGACAATCGTCGTGAGAAAAGTTCCAAGTCCGTATGCTGTGTCCGAGAATGATGATGCCTGATGCTTTATCTTGATTCAAACGCCACAGGATGAAGTGTTCTGGCGAAGCGTTCCGTTGCATTGGCGACCCTCGGGCCAGGTACGATCAAGTCACTTCCAGTCAAAAAGTACACACGATCGTTTTGAACTGCTGGAATGGCAGATAAAGTATCCCAGACATTTTTTGGTTCGCTAGGCATGTCATTGTCCGTAAGAAGACCTTCTGCGTGGATTTCAATAATCACATCAGGCGAGGCTGCTAGGATGCCCTCGGCATTAGGTCGCACGGCTTCACTTTCGACGTGAGCAAAGACATTTATTCCGCCTGCAGCGCTAATCATGTCATTAAGAAAACCAATACCACCGCTTGCATAGACATTTCGTATGGTGTCCGGTTCACGCCCTAAGACAAGTAGAATTCTGGGTTTTTGATAGTTCGAGACGCGTGTTTGAATTGATTTCAGCCTGACTTCGATCTGCTTAGCAAGCGTCATGGCTTTAGGTGTTTGACCGGTGCGTCGTCCTAGTTGACGGAGCATGTCAGTTATGTCGGATATGCTGCCGTGTCGATAGAGAAAGACCTCGATGCCACCACGCCTCATTTGTTCGATCGCATCCGTCTGGCTTTCATGCATTACCACTAAATCGGGCCTGAGTGAGAGAATGCGTTCGATATTAGGGTCGAGTAGTGCTCCGACTCGAGGGCGCGAATTAACCTCATTGGGATAGCCGGCAAAGTTACTGACCCCCACCACCTGTTCGCCCGCGCCAATCGCAAAGAGCATTTCCGTTACTGCCGGGACAATTGACACAATCCGCTTTGAAATTCCACCTTGCGCATTTAACGGTAATACTGCTGTAAAGAGAAAAACAGTAACTACAAGCCAGAAGTGTTTTAAAGAGCGTGCGAGTACTTGTTCATTGCTGGGTGTATTCATTTGGCCCGTACCAGAAGCCACAAGAAAAATGGTCCACCAAGAATAGCCGTAACCACGCCAACCGGAAGTTCAAGCGGAGATATCAGCGTTCGTGCCGCTATGTCACAGGTTACGAGAAAAGCTGCTCCTGCGAAAGCTGATGCCGGAAGGACTATGCGGTGGTCTGCTCCAAGAAGCAGGCGGACCATGTGAGGAACGATTATGCCCACAAATCCAATAGGGCCACCGAGAGAAACAGCTGCACCAGTTGCGAGAGAGGCACTAAGAAACGCAAGACGTTGCGTTTTCAGTACATTCGCTCCTCGGGCAGCCGCACCTGTCGGACCAAGTGTAAGCAAATTGAGAGCGCGCGGCAGCCAAAACATACCAATGGCCGCGATCATTAGCAGCGGCAAAGCCCAGAGGATAGGCGTATAGCTACTGACGTCGAGATTTCCCATTAAATATCTTACGGCTTGAAAACTTTCCGTGTAGTCGGCAAGGTATTGAATAAACATGATTATGGCTGAGAACAGAGAGTTTAAAGTCACGCCAGACAAGAGAAGTATTGATGTTGAGAGCCCCTGTCCTCGTGATCTTGCGAGCGCATAAACAATACCGATGGCACCAAGAGCGCCGGCGAAACTAGCGAATGGCACCATAGGAAAACCGGACACAGCAAAAGGGGCTCCAATTACGACGACGAGTGCGCCAAGCGAGGCACCGGAAGACACGCCAAGAGTGAATGGTGTCGCTAGCGGGTTGCGAAATAACGCTTGAAGTACAACGCCCGCGGATGCCAGAGCTGCCCCTACGAGGGCTCCTGCTATCGAACGGGGTAAACGTGCGATAAAAAAGATTTGTGCATCGACGTTCTCAGTGAACGGTATAGTGCGATCGAATACCGCACGCCAGTCGATCGGGGTAGGTCCTATGATTGGTCCAATCGCGCAAATACTCACTGCGGTAACCCCGAGCACCATCAGTATGCCGTAGCTTCGGTAATTAGATGCTGCTGGAGAGTGAGTTAGATCTGTTGCCATGAAGTACCGTTGCTACGCCGTTTTTAGTGGTACGACTAAGAGTTGTCCGGTTTTGTGATGGATGGTGATTTCGGTGTTAATGCCGTAGAGCTCGCGCAAGTGTTCTATTGTCAGCACGCTTTTTGTCGGGCCGGATGCGATAATCGCTCCCTCGCGGAGCAGTATGAGTTGGTCGCAGAGTTCTGCGGCGAAATTCGGGTCGTGTGTTGAGAGAACTAAAGTAACAGATTGCTTTTGGCGGACCGTTTTCAGTACTTCCGCGATCAAAAGTTGATACCTCAGGTCGAGAGAAGTTGTCGGTTCATCAAGAAGCAATACCGCATCGATTACTGAAACAGGGTTTGCTTTAGATGGTATGAGCTGAGCTAAGGCACTCGCAATCACAACACGCTGTTTTTCGCCTCCGCTTAGTGTTGAAAAACGTCTATCAGCGAAGGCTGAGGTGCCGGTCAAAAGAAGGCATTGTTTGACAATATCCAGGTCTTCTTGGGTTTCCTTTGCAAAGATATGAAGGTGTGCGTATCGTCCCATGAGCACGACTTCATTCACAGAGTAATCAAAGGCAAGTACTGTTTCTTGGGGGACAAGTGCCAGTTGACGTGCTACGGAAGAACGCTCAAGTTGGTGGAGCTCGATTCCGTTAAGTTTTATGTTTCCACTACTTGGCGGCATTAAGCCAGCAAGAAGATGAAGTAGGGTTGTCTTTCCTGAACCATTGGGTCCGAGGAGCCCGATGCAATCTCCTGGCCTAGCAGTAATCGTCACGTCACTTATGACTGGAGTCGAATCATAAGCGTAAGAAACAGCGTTAGCGCAAAGGAGCGCGTCGCTTTCGTCCACGGTCATTTTTTTCTCCCTCCGGCGTGGCCACGCGCCGTAAGCACTCGTCACAGATGTTGACCGACGAGTAGTGAGGACGCCCGATACGTGGTCTCCTGACTTACGGATCACCGTAGGACAGTGACGCCTTCCCATACTTTGCAGCACAGTGGCGGACAACCTTTCGCTGTCTTGCGCCGTCCTACTTACCGATTACAGTGGCGGGACCGTGTGGGATTTACACCCACTTCCAACTAATATCGGGACCGAATAACTATCTGAGTATATCAGGACACTTTTTGATGCAGGTGGAAAAGAAGAAACCAGGTTTTGAGGTTCTTTTCACTTGGTTTCTAAGGTAGGCTTGATTAGCTAACTTGTTTACGGTTGCGCGTTTTAATGACGATGACATACGATACGCCCTTGGCCCTAAGGCCAGACGGGGTTTCAGCCCGCCGTTTCCACAACGAGAGGATTGCATGAGCAAGAGCTCGACCGTCACTGTGCGTGAGAAGCCTGTATCCGAAGTAACGACTGCCAGTGCTGGTGGGTTGATGATTCACGGAGAGACAATAATCATTTCGACCGACCAGCGAGTAGAGGTGGTTGATTTAACTGATCGGGTTATGGCATTTGTTAAGAAACTGGACATACGTGAAGGCATTGTTAGTCTTTGGTCTTTGCACACTACCTGCACAATTTTCCTTAACGAGTTTCAGTCGGCGCTAACGTCAGATATAAAACGCTTTCTTGAGCAGATGGTTGACCGTGACGGGGAATGGAAGCATAACGACCCAGACCACTCTGATTGCGACCGTATGAATGCTGATTCACATATTCGAGCTTTGTTGCTCGGACATAGCCTTACACTCCAAGTGAGCGATGGTGAGATTGTGCTTGGTCAGTGGCAACGGATTCTGATGGGGGAGCTAGATGGTCCCCGAGCACGCACACTCCGTCTTCAGGTTTGGGGCGTCGGTGAGCAATAAACACAAATTAACCTTCTTAGTGATTCTCTAATAACACATCAATGTACGCTCGGCTCTCTGCGAGTGGGCTTCGGGACATTACTGATAAGTTAGACGCTGGCACTCGTCTCGATTTAGAGGATGGTGTGCGTTTATTCGAGTGTCCGGATTTGCTAGCGGTTGGATGGTTAGCGAACCGGGCACGTGAATCTCGACACGGCGCACGGACATTTTTCAACCACAATCTTCGTTTAGAGGCAACGAATGTTTGCGTCGCTAGTTGCCTTTTTTGCGCATTTGCGCGGCTGCAGCCGGGTGACGACGGTGCTTATACGATGAGCCTAGAACAGGCTTGGGACAAGCTGCGTGAGCGCAAAGAACAAAAACTGACCGAAGTACACGTCGTGAATGGTTTGCATCCAGATTTGCCATGGGATTATTACCTTGAATTACTACGTGGTTTAAAACGAATAAAACCTGGTATTCATCTGAAGTGCTTTACTGCTATTGAGATTGCATTCTTTTCTGAGCTGTACGGAAAGACTGATGAGCAGATACTTCGTGAATTGATCGACGCGGGACTGGATTCGTTGCCAGGTGGAGGCGCGGAAATATTTTCTGAGCGTGTTCGCCGTAAGATTTGTCATGACAAGGCGGATGCTGACCGTTACTTGCAGATTCATCGAATTGCACATGGTCTTGGGATGCCTTCGAATGTCACGATGTTGTACGGCCACATTGAAACTCTAGAAGAGCGTGTTGACCACATGCTTCGTACCCGGACACTTCAGGATGAAACAGGAGGTTTTCAGGCCTTTATCCCATTGGCATTCCATCCGGACAATAATCAAATGCGGAAGTTGCCAGCACCGACGGCTGCGGAGACATTACGTGTTCATGCTGTGGCCCGACTCATGCTGGACAATGTGCCGCATGTGAAGGCATTTTGGATTGCGACCGGCGTTGAAATAGCTCAGACGTCTTTATGGTTTGGTGTAGATGACCTTGACGGGACCGTCCAAGAGGAGCGGATTTATCATATGGCAGGTGCGCCAACTCCTGAAGCTATGAGTCCACAGCAGATTACGGTTTTGATCCGTGAGGCCGGTCGAGATCCTATTGAACGCGATACTTTTTATAATGTTGTTTCCCGCCCAGCGTAGTCGAAGAAGTTTTTGAAACCGCTGTCTTTCGTAGCTTACCGTGTTACGATTGCACCTATGTCAGATTCAGACGTTGGGTCTGGCATTTTTAACGTGCCGAGCTTGAGAAAAGTTTCACAAACTTTTTTTTGAGCTAGCGGATCGATAAATAGAATTAAGGTACGGGGCCTAAATCATTAGGTTCCTGGATTTTTATAGTAAGAAGCTTGAGAAAAAATTCACAATCTATCGGGCACTTGGTTGAGCAAGGAACGGCGCATGGATGTTGAACTACTGAATAGGGTTGAGGCGGATCAAATTTCGTCACGGCAGCCATTACCAGATCGATATCTTGGGCTGGATGACGAAGAGATGGCGGACCGGATCAAGCAGGCGCGTGATTTACTTGGCCGGCAACTCTTAATTTTGGGTCACCATTACCAGCG
>CAYFJM010000012.1:0-14588 GCA_964343415.1 uncultured Vicinamibacteraceae bacterium
ACAATCGGCGAACATTTTCGAGACACCGGACGACATGCAGTATGCGTATACGATGATCTATCAAAACACGCGCAGGCCTACCGTGAAATTTCACTTTTGTTAAGGCGACCACCTGGTCGAGAAGCTTTTCCGGGCGACGTGTTTTATCTTCACTCACGCTTGTTGGAACGTGCGGCTAAGTTAAACGATGAACAGGGCAGTGGATCCTTAACGGCGTTACCGGTCATCGAGACGCAGGCAGGCGATCTTTCCGCCTATATACCGACGAACGTTATCTCGATTACTGACGGCCAGATCTTTCTTGAATCAGACTTATTTCACCAGGGGATTCGTCCAGCCATTAATGTGGGGAATTCGGTGTCACGAGTCGGTGGAAGTGCACAAGTGAAAGCTATGCGGCAGGTGGCAGGCACGCTCCGACTTGACCTCGCGGATTTTAGGGAACTCCAGGCCTTCGCGCAGTTCGGTAGTGATGTCGACAAGACTACTCAACAACAATTAAGCAGAGGAAGTCGACTTGTCGAGCTTTTGAAGCAACCCCAGTATCGTCCGCTGTCGGTTGAACGGCAGGTTATCCTCGTATTTGCTGGAACGAAGGGTTTTCTTGACGGTATAGCGGAGGCAAAAGTCGCTGAGTATGAGAAGGGTTTATACGAGTTTATGGACACTCGGTATTCGACCGTGGTTTCTCGTGTAGCTTCTGAAAAGAAGCTGGACGAACAATTAACAGCTGATCTTGAGAAAGCGTTAAAAGAATTTACTGAGCAATTTGTTGCGTCAAATAAAGACGCAGCTGCTTAACCAGGCGAACCAGTCATGCCATCACTCATTGACCTCCGCCGACGGTTGCGGGCAGTTAAGTCGACGGAACAGATTACCAAAGCGATGAAGGCGATTTCCGCATCGAAATTGCGGAAGGCGCAAGACCGCATGGTGAGCGCTCGACCCTTTGCTCAGTTAATGCAACGCGTTTTGGGGGACCTGGCCCTTCAGGTTGACTCGACGGCGCACCCACTACTTTCGGAATCGCTGTCGCCTGATGCGCCAAAACTTCTCGTTGTGGTGACTGCTGACAAGGGATTATGCGGAGGATTTAATTCTACGTTGATTCGAAAGGCAACCACGGTTCTCCGGGAAATCGATAGCCAGGTTGTAATGGGACTTGTCGGACGAAGAGGGCGGGATTATTTTGTTCGACGCAATGCGGACGTGTGTTTTGAGGAAGTCAATATCTTTAATGACCTTCAGTATTCGCACGCGCAAACAATGGCACGGGTTTCGATCGATCAATACACCCAAGGAGCGGTCTCTGGTGTGTCGGTGATTTACAACGAATTCAAGAGTGTGATGCAACAGGAGGTCGTCGTGGAGACACTGTTGCCAATTCCGAAGACGGCTGTTGAAGATGAGGACGGGGTACCCGACGCAGACTACCTTTTTGAACCTGCAGCGGCTGAAATTTTTGACGATCTATTACCTCGTTACGTAGAAACTCAGTTTTTTCGTGCGCTGCTTGAATCGGCGGCGGCGGAGCACGCTGCACGGATGACAGCCATGGACTCAGCGTCCAGAAATGCAGGCGAAATGATCGATTCTTTGACATTGCACATGAATAAAGTGCGCCAGGCAGCTATTACACGGGAGCTGATTGAAGTGGTATCCGGGGCAGACGCGTTATAGGCCAAGGCGGAAAACGCAGTTTGTTAATGCGGCCTAAATAGGAAAGATTTTTGTAAAGACTTTACACGCGAAGCAGATAGAGAGGAACGCGAGGCATGGCAGAAGAGAAGTTCGGGAAAGTCGTCAGTGTTATCGGGCCTGTGGTTGACGTCGAGTTCGAAAGTGGTCACTTGCCGGCAATTTATAACGCGGTTGAAATCGAGGCAGGGGATCAGCCTGCAATTATTGCCGAAGTCGAACAACACCTTGGTGAAAATCGTGTTCGAGCCGTTGCCATGACAATGACGGATGGAATGAAGCGAGGCACGAAGGTAACTGATACAGGTGCGCCGATATCGGTTCCCGTCGGTCCAAAGACTCTCGGCCGTGTTCTTAATGTGTTGGGCGAACCAGTTGATTTTCCTGACCGTCCAGTTCCGACCGAAGAAAGATGGCCGATCCACCGTTCAGCGCCTTCTTTGGAAGACCAATCGACAGAACTCAAGATGTTCGAAACTGGAATCAAGGTTATTGACCTTCTTGAACCATATCTGCAGGGGGGCAAGATTGGCTTGTTTGGTGGCGCCGGCGTTGGCAAGACAGTTGTCATCATGGAATTGATTAACAATATTGCGCTCAAACACGGAGGTGTGTCGGTCTTCGGTGGTGTTGGGGAGCGGACTCGAGAAGGAAATGATTTGTGGCTAGAAATGCAGGAAAGTGGTGTCGTTCATCCGGATGACCCTGAAAAATCTCGAGCGGCGTTGATTTACGGTCAGATGACAGAACCCCCTGGTGCTCGGCTTCGGGTGGCTCTTAGTGCCTTAACGGTGGCGGAGTATTTCCGCGATGCCGAAAACAAGGATGTTCTACTTTTTATTGACAACATTTTTAGATTTACACAGGCAGGATCAGAAGTCTCCGCTTTGTTAGGCCGAATGCCATCGGCGGTTGGCTATCAACCAACACTGCTAACGGAAATGGGTGAATTGCAAGAACGGATTACTTCAACGAAGAAGGGTTCGATAACATCCGTTCAGGCAATTTACGTTCCGGCGGACGACTATACGGATCCTGCCCCAGCAACCACCTTTGCTCATTTGGATGCCACGACTGAACTTTCCCGGAGTATTGCAGCACAAGGTTTGTATCCGGCTGTTGACCCACTGTCCTCTACCTCGCGAATTCTTGATCCAAACATCATTGGTGAAGAGCATTATTCCGTCGCAAGGTCGGTTAAAGAGGTCTTGCAAAGATACAAAGACTTGCAGGATATTATTGCGATCCTCGGCATTGACGAACTTTCAGAGGACGACAAAGTTGCTGTGACCAGAGCACGTAAGCTCCAACGATTTTTATCCCAACCGTTTTTTGTTGGAGAGCAGTTCACCGGCCAAGAAGGTCGTTATGTGCCAATAGCCGATACGGTCCGCGGGTTTAAAGAAATCGTTGAAGGGAAGCACGACGATATTCCAGAGCAAGCGTTTAAGATGGTTGGCACGATTGAGGAAGCGCTTGAAAATGCTGAGAAGATGAAGGCGACGGCCTAGAATGACGCTGCCTGCCCATCTGACGCTTGAACTTGTCACGCCTGAACGAGCCCTGGCTCTGGAAACGGTGGATGAAGTCGAGATTCCTGGAGTCGATGGATACCTCGGGGTGCTGCCGGGTCACACACCGTTATTGGTTGCCTTAAAAGTTGGAGAACTTTGGTATCGAAAGGGCGAAGAGAGAACTTACATTTCCGTCGCGTTCGGTTTTGCAGAAGTTTTACCGGACCGGGTTCGAGTATTGGCACAGGTTGCAGAACGAGCAACTGATATTGATATTGATAGAGCCGAAGCAGCAGCAAGTCGCGCCCGTGAACGGATAGCTTCTTCTGTAGACGATGTTGATTTTGAGCGAGCACAGTTATCACTACTAAAATCAACACTTCGGATTGAAGTTTCAAAAAAGTCACAGCCGAACGGCTCCTAAATATCGCATACTAAACAGGACGGGTTCCTGAACCAACATCTTTAGAGGATGCGACTTAACTGCGCAGCGCTTACCGACACGGGCATCCGCCGCACAGCTAACGAGGACAGTTACTGTGTCCGAGAGGACCTTGGTTTATTTGCTGTGGCTGATGGCATGGGTGGCCATGTAGCAGGTGAAGTTGCGGCACGAGTGGCAATTGAAGAACTCGAAAGTTTTGTTACAGGCACAAAGAACACAGGCCCTGGTGACACGTGGCCGTTTCCGTTTGATCCAAAGCTTGGACAAAATGGCAATAGGTTAAGCGCGGGGATGACGGAGGCAAATCATCAGATCGCAGCCCGAATTAAGAATGATGACAATTTGGAGGGCATGGCCACGACAGCTGTCGCAATTCTCGCTGATGGAAATCCGCCGGCTCTAGCACATGCCGGAGATTCCCGTGCATACCGACTTCGCAACAAGGAATTGTTGCGTCTTACTCGAGACCATTCCTGGGTCGAAGAACAAATGCGGGCTGGTGCTTTAACAGCCGAGGTTGCACGAGATCATCCGTGGCGAAATATAGTCACACGGGCTTTGACAGGCGCGACAGACTTTCAGCCTGAAACAGCAAAGAACTTCCACATGGATCTCGCCGATCGACTACTTCTTTGTTCGGACGGGCTAACGACGGTGCTGTCCGACGACGAAATAGCCACTTTATTGAAAAGTGACCGAGGTCTCCAGCCTATTTGTGAAGAACTTATTCGCCAAGCGAACGAACAGGGCGGACCCGATAATATTACTGTCGTCTTGATTGACGTCGATGCTCTCTAACCTTCACAGGCTTTTTCGATATCGTAGCCTCATACACACGCTGGTCATGCGTGACCTCAAGGCGCGCTATCGAGGTTCAGTCTTAGGGTTTTTTTGGTCCTTTGCGAACCCGTTACTTTTGTTAATGGTTTACACCTTTGTGTTTTCTGTTGTACTTCCAGGGCGGTTTCCAGGTGTTGATGAAAACTACGCGCTGTTTTTGTTTTGTGGGCTTTTACCGTGGACGTGGTTTTCGTCATCGCTAACCGAAGCATCAAATTCATTACTTACGAATGGCAACTTGATCAAAAAGGTTTTGTTTCCTGCGGAAGTTCTTCCAGTGGTTGCGGTGATAGCGAATATGGTTCATTTCTTTTTGGCTTTGCCGATCCTTATCCTCGCACTGGTGTTCTTTGCTTCTCGGTTACCGACGGTAGGTGAGTTAATCTGGTTTCCCGTTGTTGTTGCGGTCCAGTTTGTTATGTCTCTTGGGTTCGGTCTTATCCTCGCGGCGTTAACGGTTCATTTTCGTGACATAAAGGACTTACTCTCTAATTTACTAACGCTGTGGTTTTTCGCTACACCGATTTTGTATCCATGGACGATGGTGGCCGATCGAGGCCCGATATTTTTTGGATTACCACCACTCGGAAAATTGTTAATGGATGCTAATCCGGCCACCCACCTCGTTATCTCGTATCAGGAAATATTGTATTGGGATGGCCCGTATGGTCACTGGAGATGGCTTCTTCTTTCGGCGATTCTATCAATTGGCATGTTCTTAGTCGGCTATGCATTTTTTGATCGATTACGTGATTCCTTCGCGGAGGAAGTGTGATCCACGCAGCCATCACCATTGCTGACGTCTCAAAACTGTACCGTAAGTACGCTTACCGGCGGCAATTTTCTACGTTAAAGAGCGCATTGCTAAAAGGGAGTCTTGCGAGTGAATTGAAACCGGAGGAAGTGTTTCATGCTGTCAACGGAGTCTCGCTGAGGGTCGCAAAAGGGTCTACTCTTGGCTTGATTGGCCGAAACGGCTCAGGAAAAAGCACGCTGTTGAAGTTGATTGCAGGAATTACAAAACCGACTGTTGGCACGGTTGAAGTCGCGGGACGCATTTCGGCACTTATTGAACTTGGTGCTGGATTTCATCCAGAGATTTCGGGCCGGGAGAATGTCTTTATTAATGGTGTGATGCTTGGATTAACTACTGGGGAGATTAGGAAACGCTTTGATGAAATTGTTGAATTTGCCGAATTGGAAGATTTTATTGATGCGCCGGTGAAGACTTACTCATCGGGGATGTATATGAGACTAGGTTTTGCGGTTGCCGTTCATGTTAATCCTGACGTGCTGTTGGTTGACGAGGTTTTGGCTGTAGGTGATGAAGGTTTTAGCCTCAAATGCTTGGACAAATTTGCAGAGTTTAAAAGGAGAGGTAAAACGATCTTGCTCGTAACGCATGGTCTAGGAATGGTTGAGCGGTTTTGCGACGAAGCAGTGTGGCTTGATCATGGCAAGGTATGTGGTACGGGCGATCCACGAAGGGTGGTTCATGCCTACACGACTGATGTTGAAAAAGCAGAAGAACGTGTCTTGGCGGAGAGCGACAGAAAAATTCAGGTAGCGGTTGGTTCTAAAGGTAAAGAACCTGTTGTCGTAGCGGATCAACCGGTCAGCAACGATGAACCACCCGATGATATGTTTCGCGCGACGCAAGGTCGGTGGGGATCAGGCCCGGTTAAGATTGATCGGGTCGTACTTGAAAACGAACGAAACGAAACACATGTATTTCATAGCGGCGACCAACTTATTATTCGGCTTAAAGTTAGTACAACAAAACCTGTTCAAGACTTCGTATTTGGTGTAAGTATCTTTAATGCAGAAGGTGTTTGTTGCTACGGAACGAACACTGACATTGAAGAATACAAACCCGTACAACTTACAGGAAATGGCGAAGTCAAATTTCTTATCAGGCGTCTTGATCTTGTTGAAGGCACTTACAAGCTTGATGTTGCAGCTCACACCCGTGAAGGTTTTCAATACGACTATCACCGCTTGCTTTATACCTTCCGAGTAAAATCTCAGACTAAAGATACCGGTATTTACCGACCGGAACACAAGTGGATATTTAGTTCCAACATACGAATCACTTAGCCCACAGTAACGCAGTAAAGGACGCCCCTAAGAACTACGCAACTGCTAAACTGAGTAGCTTCGTACCAGCAATATGCCGATGTTCTGTGTCACATGACACTCCGTCACTCGCGCTTCGTTATTTGTTACAAAAAACCGCTGCAGATAGTGGATTGAAGCGGAGTACGTCTGAATTCCCTGCGTCAATTACGGGGTTAACACCGACGGCTCAAGCGTTTGCGGCATCCGTCCTTGCTTCTGAGACCCCCGTAATATTGGTTGTGCCGGCAGATCGGGACATTGACCGGCTAGTGGCGGACGGACGATTTTTTTTGAGTGCTTTGTCGGGCGTGACGGAAGCCGAAGCAAAACGACGAGTACTTCCATTTCCTTCTTACGAGGTCGATCCGTACCGAGAAATCGAACCTCATTTTGAGATTACGTCTGCGCGTGGTTTGACGTTAGCTGCACTAGCGCAGCGCCGTGCAAGCCTCGTAATTGCTTCTGCAGCCGCGATACTTCCACGCCTTAGTCCGCCCAATGGCATGCTTGACGCGGTTATAGAGCTACGAACATCCGTGGATTTGTCGCCAATAGAATTAGTTGATCGGTTAATGCAGATAGGATTTTCTAGAACCGACCCTGTAGATTCCCACGGCCAGTTTTGTTTGCGAGGCGGGATTGTTGATATCTTTCCGGCAGGCGATACGGAGCCAGTCAGGATTGAATTTGCTGGTGACACTATCGAATCTCTGCGAAGATTCGATCCTAGTACACAGCGCTCGATCGCCACTTTGGACTGCCTGTCCATTCAACCACTGAGCGACCAGTTAGAAATGGTTCAGGGCGATGTTGCGTCGGTTAATCGTCAGGCAAACTTCCGAGATTACATCCAATATCTCGGGGCAGAAGTCATAGTTTCTGAGCCTCTGGAAACAGCTGAACAGTTATTCCTTGTCGCTGGACAATTGCAGAGTAGTTACGCTGACAGGTTGGAAAGAGGTGAGACTGCACTTGAGCCAGACGTTCTTCAAGTAAGCGCAGGCGAAGTGACGAAATGGCTTGATCAAGCATCAAGTTTTGAGTCACTTGAGATCGGCTCGGACTTGACCAACACCGAGTCGTCAATGCGGGTATTACATGTACCTTGCCAGCCCGTTCCGGATTATCACGGACGCCTTCAAGAGTGGGTTAAAGAGATTCGGCGGGGTCAACAGCGTGGGGACACAATGGTTTTCGTAGCCGAAACAGGTGGTCGCGCCGAAAGGATTATTGAGTTATTAGCAGAAGATGGGTTGGTGGCGTTGCGGCTTGAGCAAGGAGAGGAGGTCTACCCGGCCACACTTCTTGTCACAACAGGAATACTCACAAAAGGCTTTCGGTTGCCAGAGGCCTCCTTTCAGGTTTATTCCGAAGGCGATCTTTTTGAACATGAGCATTTAGTTCGTCGGAAGAAACGTTCGGCAGCGAAATCCTTCTTATCCGATTTTCGAGACCTCAAAATAGGCGATCGAGTTGTGCACGTTGAACATGGAATTGGTGCATTTGTTGGACTACGCCAATTGGCAGTTAATCGTAACCAAGTGGCGCACGAATTTATGGAACTCCGCTATGCATCCGAGGACAAGTTGTTCGTGCCTGTCGAACAACTAGATCTCTTGCAGAAGTACACCGGCGCATCAAATCCGAAGCTTGATCGGCTTGGTGGGACAACATGGGAAAAAGCAAAGACACGCGTTAAGAAATCAATGCGTGATATGGCAAGCGAATTGCTTAAGCTCTACGCGGCACGCCATGCATTACCTGGCTATGCTTTTAGTGCTGATACGCATTGGCAGCAAGAGTTTGAAGGTGCGTTTGATCACACACTGACCACCGATCAGCAAACAGCAATTTCAGAGATAAAGCTTGATATGGAAAAAGCGACGGCAATGGACCGTCTTTTATGTGGTGATGTTGGTTACGGCAAGACAGAAATCGCGCTGCGCGCTGCATTTAAGGCGGTGATGGACGGCAAACAGGTTGCGCTGCTAACAGCTACGACAGTACTAGCGTTCCAGCACTACAAAACACTCTGTGAACGCTTTGCCGCATTTCCGGTACGGATTGAAATGTTGAGTCGGTTTCGTACGAAACCTGAGCAAAAGTTATTACTTGTCGAGCTTGCAGCAGGAAAGATCGAAGTGATTATTGGCACCCACCGCCTTTTGTCAAAGGATGTTTCTTTTCGAGATCTTGGCCTTTTGATAGTCGATGAAGAGCAGCGGTTTGGCGTTGCTCATAAAGAACGAATTAAGCAAATGCGTCACCGAGTCGATGTTCTTACATTAACGGCAACGCCAATTCCCCGAACGCTCAATATGTCGCTTGCGGGAATTCGTGACATGTCGGTGATTGAAACCCCACCTCGTGATCGCTTAGCGATTCAAACTAACGTGATCAAATTCGATCCGCAGGTGATTGGACAAGCTATTCGCACAGAGCTTAGTCGGGGAGGTCAGGTCTACGTGGTTCATAACAGAGTGGAATCTATCCACTCTGTGGCAAGTTTGGTAGCTCGTATGGTACCGGAAGCACGGTTGGCGGTAGCGCATGGTCAGACAACCGAGGCCGCACTAGAAAAGGTGATGATCGAGTTTGTCGCGCACGAGTATGACGTTCTTGTTGCAACGACAATCATTGAAAATGGACTCGATATTCCAAATGTCAATACGATCATCATTAACCATGCAGAAAAGTACGGATTGGCGCAGCTTTATCAGCTCCGAGGACGCGTTGGAAGGTCAGATCGTCGGGCGTATGCCTATTTGGTTGTTCCTGCTGACAACGCCCTTACACCTGTTGCTCGGCAAAGACTTTCGGCGATTCGAGAATTCAGTGAACTAGGTAGCGGGTTTCGTGTTGCGGCACTTGATCTAGAGATACGAGGCGCGGGAAATCTTCTCGGAGGTCAACAGAGTGGTCATATTGAAGCTATCGGCTTCGATATGTACGTCAAATTATTGCAACAAGCCGTTGAAGAGTTACAGGGAAATGAAGTCAAAGACTTTCGAAGGTCACGCGTCAACTTAGGCATTGAATTACGGATTGACGAAACCTACGTGGTTGAGACTAATCAACGATTGGTTATATACCGCAAAATTGCTGAAGCTGAAAATGAAGAAACTCTCGTAGAAGTCATGGCAGAAGTTCGCGATCGCTATGGTTCAATGCATTCTTCGGTAGAGCGATTGGCTGATTACGCACGCGTACGTATATTGGCGGAACAAATCGGAATTGAAGCGATAGATAGAGAGGGTTCTTTACTCGTAGTGCGTTTTAGAGCTGATGCGGGATTGGATCCATTGCGACTAGTGGAGTTTGTCGCAGCGACACAAAGCGCGACCTTATCGCCTGAGGGAGTGGTCCGGATCAATTTGGATGGCGCGGGAGGGTCAAAAAATGCACCACGAATCAAGGGAAATAGTGGGGACAAGACACAAGTTTCTACGTCGTCGCAGATCGATCTATTAGCTACCAAACCAGTGGAATCAGGAACTAACCCACTTATAAACCAAGGGTTTACCTCCGATCAGGAGTACTTGACCATGGTTCAAAGAGTACTTCGCCAGTTGAGCGGTTCTGGTTGACGGGCTAACATTAAAGAGATGCAGGGAGTTTTGGAGATGGGTCTATGTTGAAACAATTGAAATGGATGGGTATGCGGCACGTGGTTTTAGTGTTGGGAACCATAGTGGGTGCTGGGAATGTTTTTGCGCAAGGCACCCCGACGGTAGTTTCCGGTAGGCCCTCGGAGCCAAATGGCCAGATTCTCGAACGGATTGTCGTCAAAGTTAATGGTGACATGATCACCCAAACCGATCTTGAAAAAGGGCAGGTCGACGCTATACGTCAAGGTGGTTTGCGAGCCACGACAGAAGCGGAGTTGCGAGCGGCTCTTATGGAGGTTACACCGCGAGTCATCTCTGCGGCTGTTGATGAACTACTTATTGTTCAGCAAGGGCGGGAACTCGGTTATCACTTAAGCGATGAGCAGTTTCAGGACTTGGTGGAAAGTATTAAAACAGAAAATAACTTTGCCAACGATGAGGAGTTTCGTGAAGCGCTGATGCAAGCAGAAGGCATGACAGTTGATGACCTTCGTCGAACGATGGAGCGTCAGATGCTGATCAACCAAGTACAACAGGTGGAGATATTACGAAAGGTAGTACTGACAGATAGCGAAGCCCGAGAACATTATGATAATAATTTGGGTGAATACACCGAACCAGAAACCATCACAATGAGAGAAATTCTCATTCGCGTGGCTGAAGGCATCGGAGGAACTGTCAATGTTGCGGCGGATGACCAGGCTCGGCATGAAGCGGAAGAGGCCAGGCTGCGCATTTTGGCTGGAGAAGAATTTTCGTTGGTTGCAGTCGCGGTGTCCGATGCAGCATCGAAAGCGAATGGTGGTTTGATTGGTCCTATTGATTTGACATTCGTAAACGACACTGTTCAAACGGCGTTGCTCGGATTGCAGAAGGGCGAAATCTCTCATCCCGTTCGTACTCCTGTCGGGTATCACATTCTTCAACTAGTCGAACGAACAGAACCAACGCCTTTGCCGTTCGAGGAAGTTCGAGACATTATTGGAAACAGTGTTTTTAGTGAACGACGCGTCAAAGAATATAGAAGCTATATTGATCGCTTGCGCAACGAAGCGGTTATTGAATGGAAGGACCCACAAGTCGAAGAAGTCTACCTGTCGTATGACCCTGAACGTGATGGTCACATCACAATCGGGGGTTAGTTGTTTGTAATTCCTATTAGTTCTAGGCCGACACACCACATCGGTTACCCTCATGCACTGGTACGCCGTCTGGACGCGTTCGAGACACGAACAGGTTGTACGCCAACAACTGGAAGATAATCACTTCGAGGCTTTTCTTCCAACGATCACGCGGTGGAGTCGCTGGAAGGACCGAAAAAAGAAAATAGACTGGCCTCTATTTCCGAGTTATTGTTTTGCCCGTTTTCACGCGGCAGAACGGTTACGAGTTTTGAAATGCCAAGGGGTGGTTAGGATCGTATCGTTTAACGACGATATAACCCCGATTCCTGATTCGGAAATGGAAAGTATCCGTACTCTTGTGGAGAGTAATTTTCAGTATGACCCGTGTCCTCTTATTCGTGAGGGAATGATGGTAGAGGTAATTCATGGACCACTGCGGGGTGTCGTAGGGCGACTCGTACGAAAAGGTTCTCACGCACGTCTCGTTCTTTCCGTTAATTTGATCGGGCAGGCGGTGAGTGTTGAGGTTGATGCGGCGGATGTAAAACCTTGCTAAGGCGAGATTACTAATGAAAATCGGATCGGTTTTGCTCGACCATGCTTACGCGCTTGCTCCGATGGCAGGAATGACGGACACAGCATTTCGTCGCCTGGTGAAATTGCATGGTGGTTGTGGGCTCGTGGTGACAGAGATGGTTAGTTCAGAGGGGTTGGTTCGTGGTATTGATCGAACACTTGAGTATGCGGAATACACGGAAGCAGAGCGTCCAGTATCAATACAAATTTTTGGTGGCGACCCCGCAAAAATGGCTTCAGCTGCACAAATAGTTGAAGAAATGGGCGCAGACATTGTCGACGTCAATATGGGGTGTCCTGTTCCAAAAATTGCTAAACACAATGCGGGTTGTAGCTTGATGAGAAATCCATCCCACGCTGCTACCGTCGTAAAGGCAATGAGCGAGTCTGTATCCATTCCAGTAACAGTAAAAATGCGTGCTGGTTGGGACGACGAAACGATAAATGCACCGACGATGGCGAAAATGATGGAGGATTCTGGGGCCGCAGCGGTTGCAGTCCACGGGCGTACAGCAAAGCAGTCATACAAAGGGGCTTCTGACTGGTCCTTGATTAATAAGGTAGCTAGCACAGTTACTATTCCGGTGTTTGGGAGTGGCGACTGTGTTACTCCGCATCAAATGGTTGAGCGCGTTAGAAACAGTAGTGTGTCTGGTGTGCTCGTTGGTCGTGGTGCGCTGCGCAATCCATGGATATTCCAACAAGCACAGGAGTTGGCAGCTGGACTAAAGGTCCGAGTCGTTACGGCAAGAGACCGAGGACAATTCTTGCTGGACTATATTGACCTATTGCTAAATGAGGGCGTCGAAGAGGTTCACGGATTTCGGCATTCCGCTGTTAAAGACTCTAGCCATGAAAGCCAAGCTCGTCGCAGGCAGTCAACTCGCGAACGGTGGGTAGTAAATAAATTGCGTGCTCTCGGTTCGTGGTATACAAAGGGAAATCATGGCGGGGCCCAGCTTCGCATTGCGATTAACCAAGCCGGAACAGTTAGTGAGTTAACGGACGTTATAAAGAGACATTTTGTTTGAGGGTTTCCTGGCAGATAACAGGTCTAAAGAGTCTTGGTTTATTCCCAGTGGGATTACAACCTTGTGGCGGACATGCAAAGGACTGGGAATTATGCCCTGGGAGTTTGTAGTCGGTCGAGAAGAGAAGAAGCGTTATCTTCTACGATTAGCAGTTGAGAATATTTAGGTTCGAGAAAGTGTTCCTTAGTTGCATGTTGTAGGGTCGCTAAGAAATTGTCGAAGTAGTTTTCGATGTTCAGTAGCCCGCAGGGTTTTGTATGTAGGCCGAGTTGTGACCAAGTTAGTATTTCCATCACTTCTTCAAAAGTGCCGAGACCACCAGGGAGAGCGATGAAGTGAGTAGCTAGGCTGTACATTGTTGCTTTCCGTTCGTGCATGGAATCAACCAAAATTAGCTCTGTTAGATGAGCGTGTGAGGATTCCTTTTGTAATAATTTCCGTGGAAAGACGCCTGTAACCTGCCCACCGTTGTCGAGCACTGCATCGGCAACAGCGCCCATAAGGCCGATATTTGCACCGCCGTAAACCAACGGAAGCTCGTGCGAAGCGAGAGACTTTCCAAGAAGCACTGCTGCTTCTCTGTAAGTCGGTTTTGCTCCAACACTTGAGCCTGCGAAAACACAAAAACTTGACTTGTTGGCGGTGGAAAAACTTTGGTACATGTTTGTTCCGGACATGGTGTCGGCTTTGTCTAAAACGAATCGTAAGACCTATCTAGTGGTCACGTAGAATTGTAATTATGACAGTTCGAAGGGTACGTGATATTGACTGGACTTCTTGGCGAGCGGAAGAGTCGGCGACGTTATTATTTATTGTTAAAGATGATCGGATATTGCTTATTCGAAAGAAACGAGGACTTGGGGCTGGCAAGGTGAATGGCCCCGGGGGACGACTAGAGATCGGAGAGACATTCAAAACATGCGCCATTCGAGAGGTTCAAGAGGAATTGCACGTGACCCCCGTTCAACCGGCTAGGCTCGGGCAGCATTCTTTTCAATTTGTTGATGGGTATTCAATATTTGTTCGTGTCTACTGGGCTTCTGACTTGATAGGGAATCCGGAAGAAACAGAGGAAGCGGTCCCTCTTTGGTGTGATATTGATGCGATTCCCTACGACGAAATGTGGGAAGACGATCGTTACTGGCTTCCTCTCGTGCTTGGCAAAAAACAATTTTCGGGTCGGTGGATTTTTGACGGGGATGTGATGCTCGACTACGAACTCAATGTGGCGACGTAAGTCACTCTAAATATAGATGTTAACGAATACCCCACGAGTTCTCCGAGGATACATTTGGCCAGGGGTAATCGGTAGCGTATGATGCCATCCTAATTTTATTGATGGAGACCATCTGTGCCTCGTATTAACCTCTTGAACTGCAAATGCCGACGTTTGTTTCGTGCGGTAAGCATTGC
Organism: uncultured Vicinamibacteraceae bacterium; assembly: GCA_964343415.1. Taxonomy (GTDB): domain Bacteria; phylum Acidobacteriota; class Vicinamibacteria; order Vicinamibacterales; family UBA8438; genus DTWD01. Next base: position 14,368 of record CAYFJM010000012.1, read on the forward strand.
GGTGTCGTTGGCTGTTGGATTTTTGCTTGTGCCGGATACCGTATTGCTTGGCGAGCAGACCAACGCCGCAGGATCCAAAGCATGGATTAACGATCTTTCCTCAGTAGTTGCAGCAGACTGGGATTATCGGACAGCGGCCCATCTGCTTGAACGAGGTGGTTTCGGTGCGACACCTGAAGAAATAGAGCGTGTTGCTTCGATGACGCCGGAAGCGGCTGTCA
>CAYFJM010000013.1:0-14536 GCA_964343415.1 uncultured Vicinamibacteraceae bacterium
CACAGCCCAACTTCAGCACCCTAACACCGACCCCTACACCACGACAATTCCTGTCAAGACTGATACTGATCGTAACCTCCTGCGACGACTTACCCTCTCTCTCGAACCGAATTTGTCCAATCGGCATCCCATCCATATTGACAGCCATATAAAAATGACAACTGCTATCTCGCAACCGGGAATCAAACCATGCTTTGTGCATGTCCCACGAAATCGAATCGCCTTGAAAAGAGGCCTCGCGCACACCCGGATCATTCACCCATTCCCAAAGAATCTCCCGATCCTTCGGCTCTACCAAGCGAAGTATCACTACAGGGGACTTATCAGTCGACGTCATTAGACTGGATGCCTGTATCAGCAGGAATAAATCGTGCCGCCTTACGACCAAGCAATCCATGGTAATCACGCGGAGGCAAACCGTGCTGATTGTTTCCACACCTGAGCACAGCGATGTTATCCACTGTAAATAATTTGCCTTCGCCAATATCCGAAACGGAAAAAATGCTTCTGCGAGCAAATGAACGAAGTTCTTCTTCAACAACCCCGGTTGATTTTTGTCCCACTCCCAATGCTTGCTCAACACCTCGTATCTTTTCCACCATCAAAGATAATTCATGTGGCTCAACCGCAAATGCATGATCAGGACCAGGTAATTCATTACTCAAAGTAAAATGCTTCTCAATAACAGATGCTCCGCACGCCACCGCAGTTACTGGGCCCACGATCGGATCACGCGAATGATCTGATAATCCAACAGGCACATTAAAGCGTTCCGCAAGAGTCGTCATCGCACGAATATTTAATGCCTGGAGAGTTGCCGGGTATGAGGCTGTGCATTGCAACAGTATTAGGTCTTCATTGCCGGCCCGACGACACACTTCAACCGTTTCCTCAACCTCTTCTAGCGTCGCCGCTCCGGTTGAAATAACCACTGGCTTCCCTTGTTTACATACATATTCAATTAGCGGAACGTGTGTCATCTCGTACGAAGAAATTTTGAACGCTGGCACATAAGAAGCAACTCGTTCGACTGACTCTTCATCGAACACTGATGCAAAAAAAATTAAACCGTTCTTTTTTGAATATTCCGAAAGAATGGGAATCCATTCATAAGGCATTTCCATTTCAGAAATGACATCGTAAATTGCTTTCGATGACTTCAAATAATTACTGATACCAGCATTCTTTGGATACATATGCCTGGCACGAAACACCTGATACTTAATTGCGTCGGCGCCACAACGAGCAGCTATGTCAATTTGCCTACAGGCTAAATCAAGATCGCCATTGTGATTACTTCCTGCTTCAGCGATAACAAAGCAAGGCGAACCACAGCCAATCAATTTACCGTCAATATCAACAGCCTTCATATTCCCCATGTCTCTCAATACATCTGTGCGTCCGGAACAGAAATTCTACAAACAGCACGACAACCTAAATCTCTAATTTATCGACCGCTCTCCCACTACTACGAACATGATTAGGCCAAATAACGTTTTGACCGACTGGGTTAAGAGCACATGACGCTACGTCTGTAGTTGGCAACTCGACACCACAAAATGTAACGTCACGAAAAATATTGAATTACTTTGCCTACAGCTGTCACTACATCTTGAACATCTTCATCAGTCATCGACTGAAACATCGGTAGACTAATTAGCTCTTTGTACGACCGTTCGGCAACCGGACAGGATGTATCTTGACCGTCAAATCGCTCTTGGTAGTACGGGTGAAGATAAACAGGAATGTAATGCACATTTACACCAATTCCTTCTGCACGGAGCGCCTGAAATATCTCATCTCGTGAGCCTCGCACAACCTTCAGATTAATGCGCACTGGATACAGGTGCCATGAGGAGTCACTGTCTGCTCGAACAAACGGAAGGCATAAAGCATCCCACCCCTGAAAGTGCTCTCTATAAAGCGCCGCAATCTCTCGTCGACGCTCAATGTTTTTGTTGAGGCGAGGCATCTGCGATAACCCAAGAGCACAACCAATATCAGTTAGTCGATAGTTATAGCCCAAGGTGTTCATTTCGTAATACCACTGACCGGTTGTTTTCCGCGCACGAACATCTGCTTCAATTCCATGATTACGAAAGCTACGAAGCTGGCGAGCAAAAGCCTCATTATCCGTCGTCACCATTCCACCTTCACCCGTTGTTAGATGCTTAACTGGATGGAAACTAAACACCGTCATATGGCTAATTGAACCAACGGATCGACCGCGATAACGGCCCCCCAACGCATGTGCCGCATCTTCAATCACTACAACGCCTTCGCGATCGGCTAACAAATGAAGCTCGTCAAGCTCTGCCGGATGTCCTGCATAATCAACAGGAAGGATCGCTTTCGTCTCGGAAGAAATGAGGCGTTCTACCTGAGACGGATCAAGCGTTAATGTGTCTTCTGTGACATCGGCAAATTTCGGTATAGCCTGTTGGTACAACACGCTGTTCGCCGTCGCACAAAATGTCAAGGGTGTCGTGATGACCTCGTGTCCACGTTCGACTCCTGCCGCGACTACAGCACCGTGAAGCGCCGCCGTTCCTGAGCTAAAGCTCACGGCATACTTCGCTCCAACATACGCCGCAAATACCTCCTCAAACTCATCGATCTTAGGCCCAGTTGTAATCCAATCCGAACGTAGAACATCGAGCACTGCCTGAAGATCATCCTCCGTCAAACTTTGACGGCCATACGGAAGCAGATCACTTCTAACAGGCTCACCACCAAATAATGCAAGGTCCGTTGAAGTAGACAGAAAGTTCATGGTAGCAATGACTTCAATTCCTCAGCCGAAAGCCAGTTTTCATTGGCATCGCTCGTAAATCTGAAACCCTGCTTTACTAAAGGAACATCCGACCAATGTTCGGACGACCACCACGGGTGGGTCGGTTTAATAACATAAAGATCTTCAAGTTCTACTGTATGGTGGGCCTCATCTTCAGAAACTAAAACTTCATGCACCTTTTCGCCTGGTCGTAGACCCGTAAATGCAACCTGACAACCTGGCGCTACAGCCCCAACTAAATCCATAATTCGCATACTTGGAATCTTCGGAACGAAGATCTCGCCCCCGCACATAATGTCCAAGCAACGAAGCACACAATCGACCCCCTGCTGTAACGTGATCCAAAACCTCGTCATACGCTCATCGGTCACGGTCACGTTCTTACTTGCACGTTGCTCAAGAAAGATAGGGACAACACTCCCTCGACTTCCAACCACATTCCCGTATCGTACGCACGAAAACGAGGTGCCACCAGAACCTGAATATGAGTTCCCCTGTACAAATAATTTTTCCGCACACAACTTGGTTGCACCGTACAAATTGATTGGATTTGCGGCCTTATCGGTACTTAGAGCGACTACGTTCTCAACGCCTGCATCAATAGATGCTTCTATCACATTTGCTGCACCCATTACGTTCGTCTTGACAGCTTCAAATGGGTTGTATTCGCACGCTGGAACTTGCTTCATTGCTGCCGCATGTACCACTACGTCGACCCCCTGAAGCGCACGTCTTAAGCGGTCAATATCTCTGACATCTCCAATAAAATACCGTAGGCAGGAATCAGATAAATCCCGCGCCATCTCTGACTGTTTCAATTCATCTCGACTAAAAATTATTAATCGCTTCGGGCGATAACGCCCGAGAATTGTCTTTGTAAACATTCGTCCGAAGGACCCAGTGCCTCCGGTCACCAAAACAGTCTTGTCAGTCAGGTTCATCATCAATTTCCGTTCAGAATCGTACTGGCCTCATGAAGCAATCGTTTGAGCGGCATTTGAAGTTCAGCACGGAGGGGACTCGGAGGCTTTGGCATTTCCAACCCACTTAATACTTTTGCATAAGGAACGTCTTTAACTGTTAGCCCAGCAGCATACTTTTGAATCTGTGCAGGCTGCGCCAACAGCTCACTAAGCATCGCAAGGTCTCCGTGAACATTTCGAAATTGAAACCCACTTGCGACATCAGCCACAACCCACCGATCGTTAACAAACACAAAAGAAAGTAAGATTTGCGTATCTGAGTGCTGCGGCAGTGACACCCAAAACGCAGGCATGCCTGCATAGGTAGTCAACGTAGTAAATACATCTGCACGTTGGTCAGCCAACCCGTGACCACGAACAATGATATTTAAAATGTGATCATCTATAACTGGCCATCCGTCTGGTGTCGGCTGAATATTCTTCACTGTCCATTGGAATAACCGCTCGACTTTCGCACTATCAGGTCGTACGCCGTCAGTAATCGTATCCGCCAATTGCTCATAGTGAGCCGAACGATCAATAAACTCGAATACCTTTAGATAGAGTGGCATCGTATATGTGGAAACAACGAAATTAACGCCTTGACGGGTTTCCACTGGCCATGTAGCAACGAGCACAGTTACAAGCACCATGCCAGCAAACGATAATACCCATCGTAACGAACGCTTCCGGTATAACTTAATTTTCACTGTAAACGCAAAATCGATCGAAATGATGCGTGATGCCGAGTGGCCCATGCCAACGGTTGCGTCAATTTCATACGGATCAACAAATGCACAACCGCAAACGCTGTGTGTTGCAGTGGGCCGGTCCGGTAGGTTCGAAGCTTCGTTATCGCATTATTGAACTGCTCATCACTCAATCGATAATCAAAGATCTCAAACAGGGTCTTCTCTCCTGATTCTGATTCAGATGCCTGGTCGTCCGCGTATCTGAAATAAAGACCTAGTTCATACATCAACGCCCAAAAGAGATACCGTGGCACCGCAGCGCGCCACCTACGCACATAGGCGCTATGCGCAGGCCAGCGGGCCAAGTGGTCATCACAGTACTTCGTCATGTTGGCGTAGTAGTCCCGCGTGAGCGATTCAATCGTTCTCGCACTTTCGGACTGTTGGTCCTGTAGGCATTCCCACAATCGCTCATTAATGTGACCAATCGCATATTGCTCAGCAATCTGAAACCAAATGATGAAATCTCCAAAACCAATTGGCGCATTTTCATCAAACCGAATATTTCCAAGTGCACTTTTTCGAATCATTGATCCCGGCGTATTGAGACTTGAACGTCCTGACGAAAACGTTCGAGAAATGTAATCCAGTCCAGAAACTACAGAAGGCACCTGTCGATCACGAGAATCAAGGCACTGCCCCCCCTCATTAACAACATTCCAGTCTGAACAGACCACACCAACGGTCGGATGCTCCTGCATAAAACGTACATAACGGCTGACAATAGAACGATCGCGGTCATCATGATCATGAAAAAAACAAATGAACTCTCCTCGACTTTCGTCTAAGCAGAAATTGTGGTTGCCATACAAGCCAATGTTCTCAGGCTGTCTTATGTACCGGATGCGGTTATCGGTAGCGGCCATCTCTCGACACACACGTTCCGTATGGTCATCTGAGGCGTTATCGCTAATTAAGATTTCCAACCGTTCATAATCTTGCCCACATGTACTCGCCAAGCCACGCGCAAGCCCTCCTGCACGATTCCTCGTCGGCACACATAGCGAGACCAACGGTTCCGTCACCCTCGACTTCCAATCCTAGTGATACAGGCTTCGACACACTTTGTAGTCATAGCAACAAAATGACAACCAACACGACATACACGAACGTCGACGCTACAACACTTATGTTCGAAACTAATTAACATGACTCTCCGGGACTAGTTGGTCATAGAGGTTTTTATAGGCTCTCACCCCTTGGTCAAGATCAAAGATATCTTCGGCTGTGTGACGACATCGATGTCGCGTATCCGAATCGCTGAGCATAGCGTGAACCGATTCCATTGACTCTTCAAAAGATTCCCGGGTCATATCGGGCAACACAACACCGGCCCGACCCTGTCTAACGATACGGTCTGAGTCGCCAACACCAGCGTTAATAACTACTGGCACACCACACGCAAGAAACTCACCAAGTTTCGTAGCTGCTGAACCTTTTTTTGAAAAGGACGATCGGATAAAAAACAAACCACAGTCCATTAAGCGTATAAATGAAGGCATCTCTTCAAACGTCGCCCGCACAATTACAAGGCGACGTGCATCAAGTCCCGCTAATTCTGCATCAGTTTGTAGTTGCTCATGGTCTTCTCGTGTCACCACCAGCACTTTGACATTGGCGAGTTGGGACGAACAAAATGCAAGATACGTCAGCATGTCCTGTCTGAGGTACCAACCACTCATCGTGCCGACACAGCCAATCACAGTGCATCCTGACAGTCCGAGCGACTCAATCAAACTCTGGTCTCTCGTTTCAGAACAAAACCGGTGCATGTCGACACAAGTGGGAATTACTTTCACCGGCACGTCCGAATCGACCTGATACCCCAATGTCTTGAATTGACGAACACCGGCATTAGTCAGCGACACAATGGCATCAGACCGCTCAAAGAACCGACGTTCGCACCATTTGGCCGCGCGGTAGGACATACTACTGGCGGTCCAGTGTCCAGCTTCAATTTTTTCTTCTGGCCAAAACCCTCTCATATCAAAAAGAAATCGAATACGACCCGTTCGTTTGACCAACAATGCCACCAATCCGGCCACGTAGCCCCGTGCATGGGCGATACCAAACTGGTTGCGTCTCCGCCACCGCCACGCGTGCCACCAGGCGCGAGCGACATCGTAAGCCGTCGAAATAACGGGAGGCGTCTTGTGGTACCGAAGTGGGTACCAACGGATGCCGCCTTCCTCAAGTCTTGTTTTGAACTTGAGAAACCTATTTTCTTCGGATGTATCACTCGGTTTTTCAAATGAAATCAGCGAAATATCATAATCCGCTGACAACCGCTCCAAGTAATTTAGGACCTGAGACTCACCCAACGGCTCAAGTATTCCGTCGTACGAAAGATACAAAATCGCGCTACGAGTAGAAGAACCGTGCCTCATCTTAGTCGTGTTGTCCCACGTTCAGAACACGGGCAGAACACCGATTTGGTACATGCAAACCGGGACCAACGGAACACCACAAGATGCACCAACGTTACTGAGTCAATGATTAAGAACTTCGGAACTATCAATTTAAAACAACGAAACAAACTAAAAATATAACGTTATTAATAGCGCCCTAGAAGAGCTAACAGACACTTCGTCAAGCTCATTGCCACATAGACAACACTGGCGCAACGAGTCTTGTCGCCACTAGATCATTTCCAGCTGCCGTTAAATGCATGCCGTCCCAGGCGAATGTAAGATCATTAAGAGAAAGTGCCTCTCCCAAATTGACATGGCGCACATTACCGTTATTCCCATAGGAACGGTTAAGCATTGCAATTAGATTGCCTTGCTGTTCTACATGACTATCAGTCATGTATGGCTGCGTAACAACAATTACGCGCTTCCCGTCAGCGAGCACCTGGTCAACCGCCAGTGTCACCTGCTCACAATAAGCCTTCCAACCAACATCACACGACGCTGTTGTCGTCGCGGAATTTAAGGGGTCTGTTACCGTTAGTCGGCCTAGCTGCTGTTCAAGCGACTTAGTTACACGCACTGCAGTTTCGAGAGCTGTTGCTGAAATCCGGTCGCGAGGATTCGGTGTAAAAACGGTCTTCTCGTCTCGATAAGCGGCTTCAAGATCACCGCCATAACGAAGCACCATCGCCTTTTCAGAAAAGATAACAGGAAAGATCGGCATGTACCCGGTCAGCGTAAAAACGGGTGACTCATGCCTAAACACCTGTCTGTTTCCATCATTTGATAGATCGTTATAGCCCGTATACAAAATGGCGAGGTCGTAGTCGAGGTATGCATAATCACGAAGTGTGTACTTAAACGAATATGCGCCTTCATTGTTATACGCAAGGTTAGCAGCAGTGTACGTCATACCACTCCGCTCGACATCATTCAGTTTTTCTTCAAGAAGCGCTGGGATCGCATCTGGCCATGACACTCCGTATCCAAACGCTGTACTTCCACCAACGACAGCAATCCGACGCTCGTCATCTCCCTTCCCATCAAGTACCGGTCCCCGGTACCCCCAAACATTAAGACCAGCATTCATCTCATGCCTGTAATGCAGGTAAACATCGACGGCAAGCAACATTGCGAACAACGAGACCGTTACAAACAACGACACACAAAGCCCAAGCAACAACTTTCGACGCGCATTCGCCATTATCTCATCACTCCATGATCACAAGTGACCACACTGTTCTATGTGCGTTTTCGAGCACGTTCTCGACCTTCAGTGCTAATTGACACGGTCTTTCCGAGTTTATTTAGCAGCAGGAGAATACTATTCTTTTGGACACCACAGGACACGAGTTCATCTCTTATCGCCTCTCCATTATCGAGCGACGCTACAATGATGCGATCATAATTCGTCGCATCGAGATCGGCTACCGACCGTGTGGTCATTCCAAGAAAACGACCACCTGAAACCGTGTCAAAAATTGCTACAGGCTCAATACCCTGCTCCCGCAAAGACAGATAGGCTAGTTCGGCGGCTTCTCCAGTCCCGTATATCGCAATATTCGTTAGTCCTGCTTGAACAAGCGGTTCAAGTAGCGCTTTCAGGTTCTGCCTCACACCACGATAAAGATCTAACGAATAGTCGATGAATTCATATGTCAAACGTGATTTTTCAACAATACCGTTCGGTGTGATGAGATACAGCAATCTATTAGACCGAACATTGACGCACTTAATGTAGCCCTTCCGCACCAATCGCTTTAAGTACAAATTGGCCAGACCGAGAGCGATGCCAAGCGCAGACGCCAGACTACGCTGGGTAATCTGTTCGTCTCGCTCAATTGCTTCAAGAACAGCTAGTTCTCGTCGTTCTTCAAGTTTCATAATTGTCTGTCGCTAGCTTTGATTAGCCGATTTTGTTGTTAGTCGTAGACTGAGTCAAAAGCTACGAGCAAAGGCACTCCGTGCCCGTCACTTACAGCCCACTGTGGGAACTGTGCAAGAAAACACCGACCAAAACAGATGCGTTCACAAATTGAACATACTGATTATTAGTTCATAAACAAGAGTTGTCAAGAATTGGTCTGAATAGATTCAAAATGAAAATGTACAACAGTGCCTGGCCTAGATCCGGGAACTTGATAGAAAAAACAACCAGAATTCCTTATCTAATTCTTCAGAACCGATCGAGCACCTGCATTCCAGCGTGCGGTCCACGCTGTGGCTACTAAATGAGGTCGAAAATAGAAGAGAAGACAAATGACAGCCAAACCACAACGAGCGCCCCAACCCAAGATTTGTATTGAAACACCTGCCACGGACACGGCTATGGCTTGTGAAACTAGCGCTGCGCTTAACAACACACCAGCGAGTCGCACCCGGTCAGAAAGTCCTAGTTGAGATAAGAAATCACCGAGAAAACCTAAACGGCAACCACGCCATGCGATCACCGGCACAACAATTAGCCACTCTAACGTTCGAACCACAACACTGCGATTCGCAATCGAAACCATCAATCGGTCGTCCTCAAGGCGCCGAACAGCAGGTAAGGAACCCTGTAAGCCACGCTCCACACGTGCCAACGAACAGGCTACATTTCTTATTGCACGGTAAGTCACACTCCCTAGCACGCTAGAAACAATGCGAACTACAACATGGAAAACAATACTTGTTTCGAGAACGGTGCGAACCTTAACAACCATTCGACTTGAATTCGCAATGGAATCGTCTTTCTTACCAAAGTGATCCATGATTCATTCTTGTCTAAACAGCGGTAACGTGACTCTTGACCCGGTCCATATCTGCGTCAACCATCATCTTCACCAGACCCGAAAAATCAATTGACGGCTTCCACCCAAAATCTGAGTTCGCTTTCGAAGAATCACCAATTAAATGTTCTACTTCGGCGGGACGCAACAATGTGGAACTTGTTCGCACGTAATCCTGCCATTCAAGGCCAACATGCGTAAACGCCGCAGCCACTAGGTCACGCACTGAATGACTCAAGCCGGTGGCAATAACGTAGTCCTCAGGACTATCTCGCTGCAACATAGCCCACATTGCCCGCACATAATCACCAGCAAAACCCCAATCTCGGTGCGCATCCAGATTTCCAAGCGATAACGAATCCGCCAGGCCTAATTTGATCCTTGCAACACCATTTGTGACCTTCCGAGTTACAAACTCTAATCCACGGCGTGGGGACTCATGGTTAAAGAGAATCCCAGACACCGCAAACAAATCATAACTCTCACGATAATTTACTGTTATGTAATGGGCAAATACCTTGGATACTCCGTACGGACTTCGTGGGTAGAACGGCGTTAATTCAGACTGCGGCGTTTCACGAACCTTGCCAAACATCTCACTTGATGACGCTTGGTACACCTTGATAGATGTATCAACTTGGCGAATGGCTTCCATTACACGCGTAACACCTTGGGCGTTGTACTCACCCGTAAGCATCGGTTGATCCCACGATGCAGGTACGAATGACATTGCTGCAAGGTTATAGAACTCATGCGGACGTACATCTTCAATCACACGAATAAGAGAGAGTTGGTCAAGTAAATCTGCGGTTCGTAGTTCAATACGATCTTGAAGATGTGCAATACGCCAATGGTTCGGGGCACTCAATCGACGAGTAATGCCGACAACTTCGTATCCCTTATTCAGCAGTAACTCAGCGAGATAAGACCCATCTTGGCCAGTAATACCGGTGATAACAGCGCGTTTCGACATTTTTTAGAGACGGAAGATATGGTCAGCTTTAATTCCACGCAAACAATTACGTGTGTCAACCACTACGGGAGACAGACGAACTATCTGATCATAATCAAATTTATCGTGGTGGGTCGTTATCACCGCGACATCCACACCATCTTCTAAGGCTTGAGTTATTGGCACCTCATCAAGTGCGAGACCCGCTTCACGCACGACTGCAACATGTGGATCGCTGTAACTCACTATTGCACCTTGGCGAATTAGTAGATTCGCTATATCAAGACTCGGAGATTCGCGAACATCACCCACATTCGGCTTGTAGGCCATCCCACAAAGATGTACGCGTGAACCCCTAACCGACCGCTCTCGACTGTTTAATGCTTCAGCAACCCTTTCAACTACATAGCGGGGCATCGATGCATTTACGTGACCAGCCAATTCAATAAAACGGCTTTCAAATCCGCTCTGGCGAGCCTTCCAACTCAAATAAAACGGATCAATGGGAATGCAGTGCCCGCCAAGGCCAGGTCCAGGGTAAAACGGCATGAAACCAAATGGCTTTGTTTTTGCCGCATCGATAACTTCCCATACATCAACATCTAGATCTCTACACATGAGTGCAAGTTCATTAACCAGGCCGATGTTCACTGCACGAAATGTGTTTTCAAGCAGTTTGACCATCTCGGCAACACGTGTTGACGATACTGGGACAACTGTTTCAACAATAAGTTTGTACAACGCCACAGCTACTTCGGTAGACTGGGGGTCAGTCCCGCCAACCACCTTGGGAATATTTCGGGTCATCCAATCGACATTTCCCGGGTCCACACGCTCAGGAGAAAACGCCAAGAAAAAATCAGTTCCAGCTTTTAGGCCCTGCTTCTCAAGCATTGGCTGGATGACCTCAGTTACCGTCCCAGGGTACGTAGTTGACTCAAGAATTACCAACTGCCCAGGCCGGAGATGCGCAGCGATCTGCTCGGCCGCCTTCACAACATAAGACAAGTCAGGGTCTTTCGTCTTACGGAGCGGCGTCGGGACACAGATATTGATCGTATCGACAGCCGAAAGCAGAGAAAAATCTGTCGTTGCCACTAACGTACCATCGCTGACGACCCTTGATACAACTTCGCTTTCGATGTCTGAAATGTAAGATTTGCCTCGTGAAATCGAGTCGGTTTTACTGGAGTCAACGTCAAATCCAACTGCCTTTACACCGGCTTTCGCGAATTCGACCGCAAGTGGCAACCCAACGTAACCAAGACCGATGACCCCAGCACGAACAGTCTTAGAATTTATTTTCTCAGATAATTCTTCTAACACGGCCAAGAAGTATGACGGATCGGTGGCACGTGACACAATCAATGAATAAGAGTGACGAAATCCAGAGCGGCGATTGACGTCGTAATTATCGGTGGAGGGATTGTGGGACTTTCCGCAGCATGTACTGTTGCCGGAAGGGGTCACGAGACGTGTGTTATAGAGCGTGAACAACGTTTCGGTCTTGCCGGGAGCACCCACAACAGTGGAGTTATCCACGCCGGTATTTACTATCCAGCTGATTCTCTTAAGGCGACACTATGTGTGGAAGGAAACGAACGCCTTTATTCTTTTTGTCAGAAACACGATATTCCTCATAATCGCTGCGGAAAACTTATCGTTGCAAATAGCAATAATCTTGCCGACCTTGAAGATTTAGCGACACGGGGACGTTCGAACGGTGTCGAACACCTGGAAATCGTTGACCGCGCTTTCATCCGCAAACGAGAACCTTATGTAGAGGCGACTGCTGCTCTCTGGTCCCCTTCAACGGGCATTGTCGAGGCAGAGTCACTAATACGCACTCTTATTAAACAAGCAACCGCCCAAGAAGTCGCACTACTGCCAAGCACACAACTCGAGGGGGGTTCTGATTCTAACGATGAACTTGAGGTTCGGACCGGGCACGAAACGATCATGGCTCGTACCGTCGTCAATGCTAGCGGCCTTTATGCAGATGAAGTTTCCGCTATCTTCGGTGGCAACCCGTTCACAATCTATCCAGTTCGTGGAGACTACGCCGAATTAGTTTCCGATGCCAACAATCTCATTAGCGGCCTTGTCTATCCGCTACCAGACTCCAGTGGACATGGTCTTGGCGTGCATGCAACCCGGACAACTTGGGGAACCGTAACACTGGGACCAACAGCTCGTTATCAAAACCGGAAAGATGATTACGAATCGCATCGAGATTCCCTTGAACACTTCCACAGAGCAGCTTCTCGCTTTCTCCCGTCACTAAGAATCGACCAGCTCAAACAAGGTGGGAGTGGAATACGAGCACGATGTGCTCCCGCAGACAAAACCTTCTCGGATTTTCAAATTGATCGAGATTCTCAAGTACCTCGACTGATTCACGCTGCCGGTATCGATTCTCCTGGACTAACGGCAGCACTCGCTATTGCCGAACGTATCGCCGACCTAGTCGACGCCACGCTGGCGTGATGCACGTTCTCTTAAGAATTTGAAGTGGATGCCAAACGTTCAGTTACATACCGCCGAACGGCATCTTTCCAGGACGGAATCACCACACCCGCATCAGCTAATTTTTTATTTGAAAGCGCACTAAACTTTGGTCGCTTGGCTGGCAGATCTATATTCTCTAGCGTGATCGGTTGAATTTGTGCCTCCGTTTCGAGCTGAGAAGCTAACGCGGTCACGATATCAAACCACGACGCGCTCCCAGATCCGACGCAGTGATACAACCCACTGGATAATTCCCGCGCCAATATTTCACTTGTTGCGTCTGCGACGTCTTCAACATAGCTTGGCGATACAACACGGTCGGTGAATGCACGAACCGTTTCGTTTTTGAGCAGTGCGTCGGCTAAGAAATCAAGACTGCTTCCACGAGAATCATTAGTTGAAGAAGTAACACCGCCGAAAAGACTTTCAACGCGAATCACATAATGTCGAGGCGTCTGCGCAGCAAACCATTCTCCCAACAATTTCGAGGCGGCATAAACACTTTGGGGGTTCGGCACGTCTGCTTCCGAGTATGGTGCCGACGTGTTCCCATCGAATACAAAATCAGTACTAAAATGCACCAGGGTTGCATAACATTCAGACGCCATTAGGGCGAGTGACTGCACGCCAAAAGCATTAACGGCAAGAGCCGTCTCGGCACAACGCTCCGCCGAATCAACCTCGTTATAAGCCGCACAATTCAAGATCACATCTGGACGCACTTCCGAAACAGCTGCGCGAACTGATCTATCGTTCGTAATATCGAGTTCGCCTCGAACAGTCCCCACCACTTCGTAGCTTTTGTCAAAAACACGAACAAACGTAGAACCAAGCTGACCGTTCGCCCCAGTTATAAGCACCCTCACCGAGAACGTTCCTTCACCATCGCGCGAGTTTCACGATCAATTTGCCGCTGTTTCAGAGTTTCGCGTTTATCGTGCGACTTCTTACCTTTCGCAATGCCCAGCTGTACTTTGACAAGCCCATGCTTGAAGTACATACGCACCGGCACAAGAGTAAACCCTCGCTCTAATATTTTCACCGTGATCTTGTGAATCTCCTGACGAGTCAACAGAAGCTTCCGCCTCCGAAGCGGTTCATGATCTGCATATCCACGATGGCTATAAGGACTGACATGAAGATTGTGGAGAAACACTTCCCCTTTTTCGAGGCGTCCGTAACTGTCTTTTAAATTTACGCGGCCCTCTCGAATCGATTTCACTTCAGTCCCAAGTAAGACAATGCCAGCTTCGTAGGTATCGAAGATGTGATACTCGTGGCGAGCCTTACGGTTCTCAGCTATCGGGCGTTCGGCAGGCGAACTATCCGGCATCGTCCTCGGTTTGTTAGTCGACTCGTAATGCCGCGGCTCTCGCCGTGGCTAGTTGT
>CAYFJM010000014.1:0-14423 GCA_964343415.1 uncultured Vicinamibacteraceae bacterium
AGATCCAGTAAGAGCACTAGGTATGTTAGAACATGCTGTTGCAGCTTGTAGTTATCTAAGCAGAATGGAAAAGGCACGGTTAGTTGCGGCAATGACTGCACTTTATCGCCAGCATGTTCTTAAAGAAGAAAAACCGTCATTGGTTCAGATTCAAGGGCTTGGTAAGAAGAAAGACGAGCCTGTTGGTGCGAATTAGTGCATGTATAGCTTGGGCCGAATACATAACCGCCGCGAGTGTTTAAGCTCGCGGCCTTCTTTATGTATGTACTTTACGGAGCCACTGGTTCGCTAAAGTCTTTTTCGAAATTGTATTAGTGGCTTCAACGTTCGTTAGGCCGAGCATCGACACTCTGCGTTCAGCCGCCTCGTGTATGCATCTCGAGATGTGGTTCCTTTTGCAGTGTTTCAATCGGAATAAGAGATTGTCTGTCCGCCGCAGTAAGACGTAGTTCCGCGCCGCGGTCACCTCGAGCAGTCCAAACTGATCTGACGAGGTGACGTAGTTCGTCAGTGGATGCGCCGCCGCGCAACGCTTTACGGAGGTCGGTGCCGGTGCGGGCATAAAGGCAGAGATACCAGAGGCCATCCGCAGTGAGTCGACTCCGGTCGCATGCTCGACAGAAGGGTTCTGTCGTTGACGAGATGATGCCGAAGGTTTGCCCGCTCTGAAGCCGGAACCGATCAGCGGGCGCGGAAGAAACCTCTTCGATTGCTGCAACGGGGCCAAATTGTTTCTCGATGCGGTCGATCATTTCGAGGCGCGACACAACGTTGTCAGTGGACCATCGCGTTGCTCCACCTACATCCATGTATTCAATGAATCGAATTTCTGCGCGAACCGAATGGGAGTAGCGAAGTAAATCAAATAATTCGTCGTCGTTTACACCTCGTATAACGACTGTGTCGATTTTAAGATTTGAAAAACCTGCAGCGGTTGCGGTTGCGATTCCTTCCTGGACAAGAGAGACTCCTTCGAATCGTGTGAGTTCTTTGAATCGACGTTCTTGTAGTGTATCGAGGCTAACTGTGAGCCGATGTAGCCCTGCTGCATGCAATTCTTCCGCATGAGAACTGAGGAGTAGTCCGTTCGTCGTTAGGGCGATGTCGTGTATCTTAGATTTGTCGACGAGTTTACGAACAAGGTCTGCAAGGTTCTTGCGTAGTAGTGGTTCGCCGCCTGTTAGGCGAATACGATCGATGCCGACGGAAGTAAATACATCTACGAGTTGACTGATTTCTTCGAAGGTCAGAATGTCATTGCGTGGAAGCCAGACGTAATCTTCTTCCGGCATGCAATATTGGCAACGAAGGTTGCAACGGTCGGTGACAGATATACGCAGGCTTTTGAGCGGGCGTTCAAGCGCATCGACGACTTGCTGGTCTACCATTGCTGTCTATTATCGCACCCTCATGGGACTGTCGGTGTCTTGGCGGGTTCAAACGCTATAATCAACTATTGCACAGGGTTTTTTCAACCAACTTGCTCCGTGCGGTGAGTTAAATGATTCCAGCGATTCGAGGGACACATGACATTCTGCCGAATGAAGTTGGGCGCTGGCAGCGCCTCGAGGCGGTTATCCGTGGTCTTTGCGAGCGCTATGGCTATCAGGAAATACGGACTCCGGTGATTGAGCGGGAAGAATTATTCGCGAAAGGAACGGGCGAGACCACCGATATTGTTCAGAAGGAAATGTACACGTTTGAGGATAAAGGCGGTGAACGCGTCACGTTGCGTCCCGAAGCGACACCAAGCATGGTACGGACATTTGTTGAGCATGGACTCGAGCAATATATACCCACAGTTAAGCTTTTTAGTCTCGGTCCAATGTTTCGCTATGAACGGCCGCAGAAAGGGCGATACCGACAGTTTCACCAGTTGGACGTAGAGGTATTTGGAATTAGTGATGCGATGCTCGATGCCGAGATTATTGAGATGGCGTCAGCGCTTATTCGAGCCCTCAAGATTGAGACTTCTGAGATCGTGATTAATTCCGTTGGCTGTCGAAAGTGTCGGCCAAGATTTACCCAGGCATTACTTGATGTCTTGGGCAATCAACTATCAAGACTGTGTGATGACTGTCAGCGGCGAGCGACAATTAATCCACTACGGATCTATGATTGCAAGGTAAAGGACGATCAGTCGATTATTGATGCATTGCCCCATTCGGTTGATTTTTTGTGCGATGACTGCTGCGACCATTTTCAAATTGTCCAATCTCAGTTGGCCGTGCTGGGGCTCGACCACAGA
Organism: uncultured Vicinamibacteraceae bacterium; assembly: GCA_964343415.1. Taxonomy (GTDB): domain Bacteria; phylum Acidobacteriota; class Vicinamibacteria; order Vicinamibacterales; family UBA8438; genus DTWD01. The sequence continues at coordinate 2,249 of CAYFJM010000014.1, forward strand.
GTGTCTCATCGACTTGTCCGGGGGCTTGATTATTACACTCGGACTACCTTTGAAGTGCTTGGTTCCAAGCTAGGCGCGCAGAATGCTCTGTTGGGTGGTGGCCGTTATGACGGCCTCGTTGCGCAACTCGGTGGTCCAGACCGAGCAGGGATTGGTTTTGCGGCTGGACTCGAACGACTAGTGCTTGCGATGCCTGAACAGAGTAGCGTTGCAACGCCAGATGTTTTTGTTGTCGCACTGGGAGAGGATGCCAGACAGTCAGCTCACTTACTTGTACGGGATCTTCGAAATGCTGGACTTACGGCGTTGATTGATTACGATGCTCGATCACTTCGCGCACAGATGAAACGAGCTAACAAGACGAATGTGCGTTACGTAGTGATGCTTGGGGATGAAGAGCTTGCGCGTGATGAGGTGACGTTGAAGGACATGGAGTCAGGTGTTCAGACGGCCGTCGCCAGAAAGGCGGTGGTGCAGCGAATAGCTGTAGCCGATAAGGAAACAAGTGACTGACGATATTCGAAATTTGGCACGCAGCCATACCTGCGGCGAACTTCGCCCTGGTGATGTTGGAATCGATGTAGTGCTGATGGGGTGGGTCCATAAGATTCGAGATCTTGGCTCGCTTATTTTTCTTGACATTCGTGACCGCTACGGAATTACTCAGGTTGTTGCTAGAGAAGGTGATGATACGTTGGCGGTCGTCAAGCAGGTCCGGCCTGAGTATGTGGTGGCAATTACCGGGCCGGTAGAGCGCCGATCTGAAGATACACTCAACCCAAAGATCGGGACTGGGGAGGTTGAAGTTGCTATTCAGTCATTGACTGTGCTGAGCGAGGCAAAGACCCCCCCGTTTCAAATAGACGAGGAAACACCGGTTTCAGAAGAAGTTCGGCTTCGCTATAGATATCTTGATTTGCGGCGAGATCGAATGCGAAAGAATATCGGATTACGACACCGAATTATGCTTGCTGTAAGAACATCTCTTGACAAGCAGGGTTTCTGGGAAATTGAGACACCGTTACTTACGAAGTCAACGCCGGAAGGCGCGCGGGATTACCTTGTTCCAAGCCGATTGCGCCCTGGCGAGTTTTATGCACTGCCTCAATCACCGCAAATTTTCAAGCAGATTCTCATGGTTTCAGGGATGGATAAGTACTTTCAGATCGTTAAGTGCTTTCGGGATGAAGATTTGCGAGCAGATAGGCAGCCTGAATTCACGCAGATTGATGTCGAAATGTCATTTGTGAATGAGGCGATTGTCTTCAATACCGTAGAAAGACTCATCCAGGATATTTTTCAGGTTGTCGATCGTAAAGTGCATCGTCCGTTTGATCGCCTTACTTACGATGAAGCAATGAATCGTTATGGCACCGATAAGCCAGACCTTCGGTTCGGAATGCCTGTAGAAGAAGTATCCGATGCTTTTCGGAGCGGAAAATTTAAAGTATTTCGAGAACTAATTGATGAGGGTGGAGCAATTCGAGCAATTGTCGTGCCAGGAGCTGGACGTCAATCGCGTGCGCAAATCGATAAGCTGGTTGACGAAGCTATTGCACTTGGGGCGAATGGCTTGGTGTGGGTGCGGCGTTCTGAGCAAGGCGATGTGCAGAGCTCTATTTTAAAAGTTGCTGGCGAGGAAGCCTTAACGCGTGTCTGGGAGATGGTTGGTGCTCAAGATGACGACTTGGTACTCGTAGCAGGTGGTTTTGGATATGAAGCATCCGTGTTACTTGGTCAGTTGCGGCTTCTCGTAGCTCGACGCGAAGATTTAATTGATGAGAATGCTATCGCTCTCGTGTGGGTGACCGACTTTCCTTTGGTTGGGTGGAGTGACACGGAACAGCGGTTTGTGTCCATGCATCACCCGTTCACTTCACCTTGTACCGAGGATCTTGGCCGACTTGAAGAAGAGCCCGAGAGTGTCCGTGCGCAGGCGTACGATCTTGTATTGAACGGTAGCGAAATAGCTGGTGGAAGTATTCGTATTCATGATTCTGCTGTACAGGCCAGTATTTTTAGGCTTTTGAAAATATCTGATGCTGATGCAAGAACACGGTTTGGATTTTTCCTTGATGCATTAGAGTACGGTACGCCACCGCACGGTGGGATAGCCTTTGGACTTGATCGAATAATTGCTATCTTGGCAGGAGAACCGTCGATCCGAGATGTGATGGCGTTTCCGAAAACAGCGGGTGCTGTTGATTTGATGGCAGGATCACCGTCTACAGTAGACAAACAACAACTACGCGACCTTCATCTCGAGAGTTAATTCGTGATGAACAATCTTGACCAGCGATCGGTTTGCGTGTTATCGATACGCTAAACACGCGTGCCAGCGACTCCCTTATCCGTCAGCATTTCTGTTCCTGATGAAGGAATCGAAACCTTGTTTGGTTCTCGAGATGAGAACCTCAAACAGTTAGAGCGATGCTGTGACGTGAAAATTCGGACTGATGGCCATGAATTATTGGTTACGGGAGCTCCTTTAGATCTTAGGCGGGTAGAGCTAATCGTTAATGGTTTGGTAGGGCTCCTTCGCGATGGCTATCATTTTTCAAGAGACGATGTACTCCGTGCGGCCGCGTTAGTCGATCAAGACCTGCAGGTTGACCTACGAGAGTTTTTTGTTAAGGGGCCGTTACGTATATCCGACAAACGTCAAGTTACTCCAAAATCAGTAAATCAAAAAAAATATCTTGATGCGATCGATCAACATGACGTGGTCTTTGGTATTGGCCCGGCCGGAACCGGCAAAACATATCTTGCGATGGCTCAAGCCGTAGCGTATCTGACCTCGAAGAGAGTTAGGCGCATTATCTTGGCGCGCCCAGCTGTTGAGGCGGGTGAAAAACTTGGATTTCTACCCGGGGATTTGCAGGAAAAAGTAAATCCGTATTTACGGCCTCTATACGACGCACTGTATGACATGCTCAGCGCGGACCGTGTTGAACGATTGATTGATCGTGACGTCATTGAAATCGCGCCGCTAGCGTTTATGCGCGGACGGACGCTCAATGACGCCTTCGTAATCCTTGACGAGGCTCAGAACACGACAACGGAGCAGATGAAAATGTTCTTGACCCGTCTCGGATTTGGGTCGAAGGCGGTTGTTACTGGAGATATAACGCAAATTGATTTGCCGGTGGGGCGAACATCTGGTGTTGTCGAAGCGATGAACATTTTACGGAATATAGATGGAATGTCGATGGTATTTTTTAATGACCGTGATGTTGCAAGACATCCTTTGGTTCAGCGAGTCGTAAACGCGTATGAATCATCATCATCCGAAGAAGCGACCCATTCTAAACTCGATGATAAGTGATTGGATTATTTTGGTACTGTTTCTGAAGGTGTTTTGGTGAATCGAAACCAATTAAAGGTCGTTGTGATGGATGGGCGCGGTCGTACCGTCAGGGCCGATCGGCTACGCCGTTGGCTTGTGGAGGTAGCCCCACGGTCTGTCAGAGGTGAGTTGGCATTGGTATTGGTAAGCGATCGAAAGATGCGAGCACTTAATCTTCAATTTAGGGGTGTCGATCGAGTAACGGATGTACTGTCGTTTCCGGTATGTCGAGAGGGCGTATCGCTAGTCTCGCTTCCTACGCATGAGCGGTATCTTGGTGATGTAGTGATAGCAAAAGGTGTTGCGGTTCGGCAAGCACGGAATGCTGGACACCGACTGGGAATCGAATTTCGGAGACTGGCTCTGCACGGACTTTTGCATCTGCTTGGTTATGACCATGAGCGTGACAATGGTGAGATGACTCAACGTGAGATGAAGTTACGACGTATAGGGGGCATACCGTGATTCCGCTAGTGATATTTCTCTTGATGTGCGCCACCGTGTACATCGGGACTGTCGCTGCGGCATTTGCCGCGTTAATGCGACTTTCTCTACGGCTTGACGCAGAGCGTCACGATTGGCTTGATCGGCTTGGTTACCTTGAAAATCCGATTAGGCTTTTTGTTCCACTTCGTTTTATGGAAGGAGTGGTTCTTTCCGTCGTCGCCACTGTCGCCATGCTCGTGACTGATGCACAAAGTTTTTCAGGTGTAACAATGGTTGTAGGGGTTGTGGTTATGTATGTGATTACGTTTGGGCATCTAATTCCTCTCACAATCGTTCGTCGAGATCCGGTGCGAGTGCTGGAATTGTTGCTGCCTCCTTTGCAGGCCGTGATTCGAGTTTTACAGCCCCTAGCTTTACCGCTTTTTAGAATAGTGTCAGGTGGGAGAATTTTGAGTCAGGGTGTCGCCACCGGTGATGTGATGCCCCAAGTTGATGGGAATAGGAATTATTTTGAGCGAAAAGTTGAGATCGGGCCGAGTGGTAATACCACGGAGCAGGAAGCCGAAGAACATGCGTTGTTACAGTCAGTCGTTGAATTTGGCGACACTCTTGTTCGCGAAGTAATGACTCCACGTCCTGACATTGTAGCTGTATCGTCTGACACGACATTAGAGGCATTACGGAAACTGTTTACAGAGGAACAGTACTCACGGTTGCCGGTATTCGAAAACAATTTGGATACGGTGATTGGATTTGTATTCTTAAAAGATTTGGTTGCACTAGGCAATCGTTCTGGGAGCGATCATGTTTTAGAGGAATTATTACGGCCAGCATACGTGGTGCCAGAAACGAAACGTGTTGCTGAACTTCTTAAGGAATTACAACGTAAACACGTACAGAGTGCGATTGTCCACGATGAATACGGCGGTACGGCCGGGCTCGTGACGATCGAAGACCTTCTCGAAGAGATTGTTGGCGAGATTCGTGATGAATATGATGTGGAGACAGATCCGATTGTGGAGGAGGCGGACGGCACGGTTGTATTTAGTGGCGGTGTTAGTATCGACGACATGACCAAGCGGCTTGGGATCACGATTGAGTCGCAAGGATTCGAGACGGTTGCTGGTTACGTGTTGGCTCGATTAGGGCGTGTGCCGCAGGTTGGTGAGAACTTTGATATCGATGACGTGAATGTGTGTGTGATTGAAGCTGAGCGGCGGCGAGTACATAGAGTGCGGCTTCGGAGACGTTTTTCAAAGGAATCGGATTAGTCTCGGTGAAGTCTGGTGTCGTTTCGATTGTCGGACGTCCCAATGCGGGAAAATCTACACTGATCAACCGGTTTATCGGGGCCAAGATAGCTATTGTTTCTGATAAACCACAGACTACGAGGACCAGAATTCTGGGTGTCCAGCATGGCACGCGGGAAAGACCTGGTCAGGCGGTATTTGTTGATACGCCAGGCATTCACCGACCGTTGCATCGCATGAACGTACGGATGGTGGACCAAGCTGTAGAGGCGATCACCCAAATGGATGTAGTTGTTATGGTCGTTGACGCCGCAGTTTCCAGTGGTGCTGGAGATCGCTTCGTTCTTGATTTGGTCAGTCGTGCGAGTGGACCAGTGATTTTGGCGCTAAATAAAATTGATCTCGTTAGCAAGCCGCGGCTCCTTCCAATGATTGACCGATATCGAACGCAAGGAAATTTCGTCGGATTTGTGCCGGTTTCTGCTTTGTCCGGAGACGGTATTTCTAATCTGGAAGAACTTATTTGGGAATGTCTTCCAGAGGGCATACCGCTATACCCAGATGACTATCTTACCGACCAGCCGGAGCGAATGCTTGTGGCTGAGATGGTTCGCGAGCAAGTGCTTCATGAAACCCAGGACGAGCTACCATTTTCCACAGCCGTAGTCGTTGATCGTTTTGATGAGACGAATTCGGATGGTCTGATGCGATTGTACTGCTCGATTATCGTGGACCGTGACTCTCATAAACCGATGGTCATCGGAAAAGGTGGAGCACGGATCAAACAGATCGGGACAGAAGCTCGAGCAGAAATCTCCCGGTTCTTTGGTGTACGTGTTTTCCTGGATTTGCACGTTCGTGTTCGTAAGGGGTGGCGGGAAAGTGATCGAATACTTCGCGATATCGGAGTTAACCGCTGATTGATGCGTGATAACATTTGTGTAGGTGTTAGGAGAAGTGGGACAAAGTTCCGTAACCAAACACGGTATCCACAGGTTTTCGGGCCTCGTGGGCAAAGAAGACCATGCCGCCTCTACGTCGAATCGATGTCGTGCTCGATTCAGTCAAACGACTGCAACGGATTGGTGCGACTGGAAACCTGTCAAACCTTCTTCAAAAACAGCATCCTGCTGATCTTGCCGAAGTTTTAGGCGAACTTTCTGACAGCGAACGACGGACGGTATTCAATACGCTCATCGCGCATAACAGCCGATTGGGTATGGAAGCTCTGAGTGAGTTAGACCCTGAAGTCGCTGAAACACTTCTAGTCGACCACGCGCCTGACGAATTAGCCCGTTTGTTCACGGAACTTCCGACAGATGATGCGGCGGCACTAGTCGGTCAATTGCCCAAGGAACTGTCTTCTGCTGTGCTTGAATTAATGCACGGTGCTGATTCTGATGATGTGCAACACCTACTTGAGTACGAAGATCAGACAGCCGGTCGGATCATGAATCCGAATGTATTTGCACTGATGGAAGATCTTACGGCGGGTGAAGCCATTATGGAGTTGCAGCGATCACGTGAGGTTGAGATGGTGTTCTACCTTTACGTGGTCGATGAACGACGTCACCTCGTCGGTGTCGTGTCACTTCGACGATTATTGCTGGTGTCGCCAGAAACTCCGCTTGAAAGAATCATGACTGCGGAGTTGATTAGTGCTCGTGTTGATACTGATCAAGAGGATGTTGCTCGGGAGGTGGCTAATTACAATCTGCTGGCGATTCCAGTAGTCGATGAGGAGAATAAGCTCGTTGGTGTTATTACGGTGGATGATGTCATTGATGTCATTAAAGACGAGGCGACTGAAGATATTCTTAAACTTGCCGGTGTTGCCGCTGATGAACACGTGTTTACGTCACCGATGGAAGCGTGGCGTAAGAGGTTGCCATGGTTAGCAATCAATCTGGTTACAGCTACGTGTGCTGCATTAGTCGTTAGAGAGTTTCAGGCTACAGTCGAAGAGGTAGTTGCCCTCGCGGCATTTATGACCGTAGTTGCCAGTATGGGAGGAAACGCTGCCACTCAGACACTGACTGTCATTGTGCGGGGTATCGCGCTAGGTGAATTAACTTGGAGTAATTCACGGCGAGTACTTGGCAAGGAGGCGCTGGTCGGGATTGGCAATGGGGTCGTTCTTGGAGGCGCTGGTGCTTTGGTGGCCTGGTGGATCGTGGGTAATCCATATATCGGTGGTATTTTGGCACTTGCGATGCTTATCAATCTTCTTGTTGCCGCTATTGCGGCCACCATGATTCCGATCGCCCTGAGAGCACTCAAGGTTGATCCGGCGCTTGCTTCATCGGTGTTCATCACAACACTTACAGATGTATTTGGGTTTTTTGCATTTCTTGGTTTGGCGACATTTTTTTTACATTACTTGCAGCGGGCCGCGTGAGTTTACAGATTACCGGCGTAGAATGTCTCCGGTAGTTTAAAATACGTTTGGACCTGTTCTCCGGTGTAGGTCCTACTAGTGTCAGATGCCGCTTTATACCGCCGACGCGCTTGTTCTGCGCACTTACAAGCTTGGAGAAGCGGATCGGATCGTTATATTTTTGACGGCTGATCGAGGTAAGAGACGGGGTGTCGCGAATGGCGCTCGTCGCCCGAAATCGAAATTTGCTGGTGGATTAGAGCCACTGACCGTTGGTCGGGTGGCTTATTTTGAGCGTGAACAGCGTGAGCTTGTCCGGTTGCAGTATGTTGAACCGACTTGTTCGCCGTTAAAGAGGCCGACGGAGGAGGCGCTGGCGCATGTTAGCTATTTTGCAGAGTTACTAGACGAATTGACCTTAGACGCTGATCCAGCAGAGGCCTTGTTTCGCCTTGGGGCATCAGTGGCAGAGGCGACGACAAGTGGCGGGCCGGTTGAACGTCTGGCTCGCTATTTCGAATACTGGTTGCTTCGATTACAAGGAGTTTACCCGGCGACGGCCAGGTGTTCTCGGTGTGGAATGGCTTTGACGAATGGTGCACAGATGTTTCCTGCGGTAGGAACGCTAGAGTGTCCTGGTTGTAAATCGCCGGAACATGGCGTTGAACTTTCGGCCGAGGCTCTGGATTTCTTGCAGAAAGCCAAAACAATCAGACCAGGACAACTAGGTGACATTGTGTTATCTACTCAGGGAGTCCGACAGTTGGCGTCAGTGCATCGGTTACTGATTAAGGCCCATCTCGACAAGGAGTTAAAGTCTGCGAGGGTATTGCGTGAACTTACTGACGGTAAGGTGTCCTAAACGATAGCTATGACTTTTCAAGACCTTATTCTTTCGTTGTCCAAGTTTTGGTCAGCTCAGGGCTGTTTGTTGCAGCAACCATTAGACATTGAGGTTGGTGCAGGAACCATGCACCCGGAGACATTTTTACGGGTACTTGGTCCCAAACATTGGAATGTTGCGTATGTGCAGCCGTCTCGTCGGCCTGCCGATGGTCGTTTCGGAGAGAATCCGAACAGACTTTTTAAACATCATCAATTTCAGGTCATCTTGAAACCATCACCTGACGATGTTCAAGGACTCTATCTACAAAGTCTCAAAGCTTGCGGGATCGACCCCTCCCGGCATGATGTTCGTTTTGAGGAGGATAATTGGGAGTCTCCAACCCTCGGCGCTTGGGGAATTGGGTGGCAAGTATTGCTTGATGGATTGGAAATCACCCAGTTTACCTATTTTCAGCAGGCTGGCGGTCTCGATCTAGCGCCAATTTCTGTTGAATTAACCTATGGACTCGAGCGAATCGCAATGCATCTTCAAGGTGTTGAGAATGTTTATGACTTGGAGTGGGGTGCGGGTGTTCGGTATGGTGACGTACGGCTTCGTGAAGAAATTGAGCAATCAACATATGTGTTTGGGCAGGTTGATATGCCAACTGCTGAGTTCTCTTCCCAGCATCGAGCGTTGTTTGATAGTTATTACATTTTTTCTGAGCGACTGCTTGCATCTGGATTAGTGCTTCCTGCACTCGATTACTGCTTGAAGTGTTCGCACGTCTTCAACATTCTCGATGCGAGTGGCAGTATTGGAGTTACTGAACGCGCTGCCTACATATTACGCGTAAGAAAGCTTGCCGTCTCGATTGCGCATGGGCACGTTGGTTCAGAACAGACTGGTAAAGATGAATCAGACAAGGATGAAAAGGTAAGCAAGTAATGGCCGGACACTACTCGGAGTTACTCATTGAGATCGGTTGTGAGGAGATGCCGGCGAGCTGGTTGCCAGTCATAACTAGTAATTTCGTTGCCGTTTTAGAGTCACGTCTTACTCAGGCGCGGATTGTTTGTGAGACTCCGATTAATGCCTTTAGTACGCCCCGTCGTTTTGGCGTGTGGACAGAGCGTATGCATGATCGACAGGCTGAGCTTGAAGAAATGATCACGGGGCCTCCTATGAGCGCATCATTTGATGCTGACGGATCGCCTCGTGCAGCAGCCATTGGGTTTGCGCGTAAACAGGGTGTACAAGTCAGTGATCTTGATTGTGTGAAGACTACGAAAGGTGAGTATCTTGCGTATAACAGGCGACAGCAGGGAGAAGACACGATAGATGTTCTTCCTGGTGTGCTTGCCGACGCCCTGCGGAACATTAATTTTCCGAAGCAGATGCATTGGGATGCAGTAATCGACGACGGGCATGGTGAATTTGTTTTTGGACGTCCTATTCGTTGGTTGGTCTTTCTTTTTTCTGGTCGAGTTGTGCCTTTCGAGATTAATCGTTCGGAAGGGGCTGATACGACTGGTGTTCAACGGGTGCGAAGTGGTGCTGTCACTTATGGGCATCGATTTTTTTGTCGGACGGGTGAGCCAGGTGTAGCACTTTCAGTAGATTCATATGAGAGCTACAAAAGCACGTTGGCAGATGCGTACGTTCTAATTGATCGAGAAAAGCGTCGAGATCGTATTGCGAGCAAATTGAAGAGGTGTGCAGACAAAGTGGGTGGCATTGTTGCACCGCTTGGCCGAGGTAGCGCATTGCTTGATGAAGTGCCAGACCTTGTGGAATACCCGGCTGTTGTCACAGGTAGTTTCCCGAAAGAGTTTTTGTCGTTACCGGATGAGGTTTTGTCCACCACGATGATTCATCACCAGCATTACTTTCCTGTGATTGATCAGGACGGGGAGCTTAAAGCCAACTTTCTCGCCGTAACCAATACGCCACGGGACAATGTCGCTCGAATAGCACGCAACTCCGAGCGCGTGCTCGTGGCGCGTCTTCGTGATGCACGGTTTTTCTGGGAGGGTGATCGGGCGCATCGCCTTGATGATCGTCTCGACCGATTGGACACGCTGCTGTTCCACAAAAAACTTGGAAGCTATCGAGACAAATCTAAGCGCATCGCGTTACTGTCTTCGAAGATTGTTGGGGATGTTCTTGGCCAAACGGATGCTGTTGAACACGTGGAGCGGGCGGCCTTACTTTCAAAAACAGACCTCACGACTGATATGGTTGGTGAGTTTCCTGAACTTCAAGGTGTTATGGGGGGGATCTACGCTCGAGAGCAGGGTGAACCCGAAGAAGTCTGGAAAGCGATTTATTACCACTACTTACCTGTTGGTATTCAGCCTGATACCCCACCGATTCGACATGATCTAGGCGTGGCAAATGTTACGTGGGCGGCGTTGTCTATTGCGGACAAAATCGATACGGTTGTCGGTTTATTTGGCGTTGGTGAGAAACCTACTGGGTCAAGAGACCCGCTTGGTATCCGGCGACAGGCGCAGGGGATGCTCCGGGTGTTAATCGATCTGCCCGTCCTCGTTGGGGTAGAGAAACGTATATCTATTGGCCACATCAGACGATTAGCACGCTCAGTGCATAGAGAAATAGGTGGTGACGGGCAAGAGCGTGAATCCGTATTTTTTCTTGAGCGTGTGCGGTATTTGTTGGAAGAGCGAGGGTTTGATGTTCGCAATGTGCGTGCCGTGACTCATGGAGATATTGATCAACTCCGTCCACTGGATGCGTTACGGAAACTTCAAGTTCTACCTGAGTTTACTGACAGTCCTGACTTTCAACAGTTAGCAACGTTATTCAAACGTGTGAAGAATATTGCCCGTGAGTTGTCAGTCGAAGAATTCAATGAAGCTGATCGCATAGATCCTAAACTTACTGCGTTGCTTACGGAACCTGCAGAGCAGTTATTGTTGCAAGAACTGAGTACTCGGCAGGCTGTTATAGAAACGGCGGTATCCTCTGGTCAAGGCTACAGGGAGGCGTTTGCGGACGCGGCCAAATTAGGCCCCGCTGTCGATCAGTTTTTTACGGATGTTTTTGTTATGGCGGACGATGCCGACTTGCGGCGAGCACGACTCCGCCTTGTGAAACGAGTAGAGCAACTCATAGTCCAGTTAGCCGACGTGTCGGAGTTAGTACAGGAGTCGTAGGATCGATGGCGAGGAAAACCACAAAAAAAGTTATCAAGAGACGTGAGACAAAGGTCTCCGAAAACAAAACAAAGCGTGCGGCGAGCGCTCGCACGTCTCGGAAAAAGTTTGTGTATTTTTTTGGCGATCGTAAAGCCGAAGGTGACCGTGGAATGCGCGATTTGCTTGGCGGTAAAGGCGCGAACCTGGCTGAGATGACTAATGCAGGGTTGCCGGTTCCGTGGGGTTTTACCATTTCGACGGAAGCCTGTACGACTTACTACGAACAGCGAAGAAAAGTTCCGCGTGTGATCGAGGATGAGATGGAGCAACATCTACAGCGTCTTGAAAAGCTTACTGGGGCGAAACTGGGTGCGAGAAACCATCCGTTGCTGGTATCGGTTCGTTCTGGATCAAAGTTTTCTATGCCGGGGATGATGGATACGATTTTGAACCTGGGTTTGAACGATAAGGCAGTTGAAGGGTTGAAAGATCGAACTGCGAATGGACGATTTGCGTTCGACAGTTATCGTCGATTTGTTCAGATGTTTGGAAGTGTTGTACTCGATGTGCCGAAAGAACTATTTGACGATGAGTTTGCCCGTATTAAATTGGCGCATGGAGCGACGCTTGATACGGAACTTGACGAGAACGCACTCCGTGAAACGGTTGCCTGTTTTAAAGGAGTCATTAAGGGTTCGACTGGCCGTGCGTTTCCGGAGGACCCGAGGAGACAACTTCGTATGGCCCGTGACGCAGTATTTCAGTCAT
>CAYFJM010000015.1:0-14255 GCA_964343415.1 uncultured Vicinamibacteraceae bacterium
TCACGGCAACGATCACGGACCGTACGGCAGCCGTAATCGTCGAACCCATTCAAGGCGAAGGTGGTGTACGCCCGATCCCTGCTGCAACCGCAAACGCCATCTCCGACGCCTGCCGCGCGACGCAGACACTACTAATAGCGGATGAGGTGCAATGCGGGTTGGGTCGCACAGGCCAATCATTTTATAGCCCCAAACTTGGCCTTACTCCCGACCTGATGTCACTTGGCAAAGCCCTCGGGGCTGGCATTCCAATTGGAGCGGCGTTGCTAAGTGAAAAAGTTAGTGCTGCCGTGTCGTACGGTGACCATGGAAGCACCTATGGTGGAAACCTATTGGCGTGTCAGGCAGCACTCGTATTTCTCAATGCGCTTGAAGACGGACTCCTTCAGCGTGTGGCAGAAGCTGGCGCGCGGCTTCGTTTAGGACTTGACGCACTCGTCGCAGCCAGTAACGAGCTTCATGAAGTTCGTGGTGCTGGACTTATGTGCGGTATAGAAGTGGATATGGCGGTGGCGGAACAGATAGTCAACACCGCCCTTGAACACAGACTACTAATTAATCGAACAGCCGGAACGGTCGTACGACTACTTCCACCATTAACGATCAGCAATGAAGACATTGACGATGGATTGGTTCGACTGCGGGCTGCATTCGCTGGTGCTGGTGCTCAGTTTCACTAAAACATACTGCAACTAACCAATACTCAACTAAGACTGTCACGTGACCGAAACAACTTTACGGGCTTTTCAGACCGAACAAACCGAAAATACGCCACTAGTCCGTCGTGCTACGGCCGATGATGCTCTTAATGTCTATGAACTTATCAGTAGTAATGTGGTGTCAGGGCATCTACTGGAGCGATCACTTGAAGAGGTCCAACAACACGCAACTCGTTTCTTTGCCGCCATCGACTCTGAAGAACTTGTCGGGTGTGGCGAACTCGCACACCTAAGCACGACCGTCGCAGAAGTTCGCTCGCTCGTTGTCAAAAACACTAGAAGAAAACAAGGTGTTGGCACAGACCTGCTCAAAGCATTGATCCACGAGGCGGTCTCGCTCCATTTTCCCCGTCTCTGCGCTTTTACTCACAGTCCGAGACCTTTCGTGCAGACCGGTTTTTCGATAGTTCCACACCCATGGATATCTCCTAAGATAGAAATAGATTGCCAGGCTTGTGACCTTTTCCGTTGCTGCGATCGTTACGCTGTTGTCCTCGATTTAACAAAATACTCAGGAGCAACACGATGAACGCAACTTCTATCACCATCGTCAGTGGTGGGGTTACTGCGGCTGACGGATACCAAGCGTCAGCTGTCGCGTGTGGCCTGAAACCTTCTGGTCTTGATTTAGCAATGATTGTGTCAGATCAATTGGCCAGTGCAGCCGGAATCTTTACGACTAATCGAACAGTCGCTGCGCCGGTCGTTATCTCAAAAAATCAGCTATCACTATCAAACGGCAAAGCTAGAGCGATCGTGGTTAATAGCAAGTGCGCGAACGCTTGTACCGGTAACGACGGAATAAGAGCAGCGAAAGCCATGGTCAAAGAAGCAGCAACTTCTCTTAGCTGTGAAGTTCAGCATATTTTGGTTGCATCCACCGGTGTAATCGGCATGCGTTTGGACACTCACAAGGTACGTTCAGGAATACGAAATGCCACGAAGCACTTGCAATCTGAAAAACATCTTCAGGCTGCTGAAGCAATTATGACAACCGATGTTTCACCAAAAGAATATGCCGTGACTGTAGAAACATCTGAGGGAGTATTTACAATTGGCGGGATGGCCAAAGGGGCCGGCATGATTGAGCCAAACATGGCGACAATGCTGGCATTTTTGACAACAGATGCGGCCGTTGAACCCATCGTGCTTAATCAAGTACTTCGAGAAGTAGCCAACCGGACATTCAACGCAATCACGATTGACGGTGAATCATCCACAAACGACACTGTTTTTTTTCTCGCCAACGGTTCCAGTGGTGTAAGAATTCCTAAAACAGAGAGCGCCAACCTCTACAAAGCATTCGTCTTAGGTCTTGATTCCGTTTGCTCATGGTTGGCGAGGGAAATCGTTCGAGGCGGTGAAGGAGCAACCAAATTAGCCACTGTTAGCGTAACTGGTGCCACATCAGACCAGGAAGCGCAACAGGCTGCACGCTTTATCGCCAACTCACCTTTAGTCAAAACGGCTCTTCACGGGGAAGACCCGAATTGGGGAAGAATCGTGGCAGTCGCAGGGCGGTCTGGGGTTGATTTCGATCAGGCAAAAACAGAAGTACGGATAGGTTCAGCCACACTCTTCGCCAATGCGACGATCATGGCTGAGCAGGAACCGGTGGCGGCGGCGCACCTGGCGGGCGATGAAGTGGAACTATCCATAGACCTTGGAACAGGTGGTTCTGGAACTGCCAGGATGTGGACATGCGACTTTAGTCCCGAATACGTGCATATCAACGCGGACTATCGGACCTAGGAGTGCCTAATAAAGTGAACCCACCAAACAAAACGTCGTCGGTTTCTCATCCATCCGCCCGCGGCGCCCTTGAGGGACGGTGTTTTCTTTCTGTTCTCGATTTTGAGCCGGGAGACCTTGAGCATAGCTTGTTACTCTCTGCCGCTTTAAAGAAAGATCGAGTGCTCGGCAAAGAAGCGCCGACGGCAGCAGCACTTCAGGGAACGTATGTGGCTCTTCTTTTTGAAAAACCTTCCCTTCGAACCCGTTCAACGTTTGAGATTGCAATACGAGAACTCGGCGGAAACTTCATAGACCCGTCAGCTGATGTAGCCCTGGGCAAGCGAGAATCACTCGCCGACGTCGGCCGAAGCCTTGAACGTTGGGTTGCTGGAGCGGTTGTGCGTACATACGAACAATCTCGACTTACGGACCTGGCGCTCGCCACAAGTACCTTCCGCGTGATTAACGCACTGAGCAATGAAGAACATCCGTGTCAAGCTCTTGCTGACTGCATGACCCTAAAAGAAAAATGGGGCGAGACGACCGGTCGAACTGTAGCATTCGTTGGCGACGGTAATAATGTCGCCACATCATTTACTCAAGCAGCTGTCATGCTCGGCATCAATGTCAGAATTGCATCACCAGAAGGGTTTGAGCTCGCCCTAAAGGTGGACGAAGATGTCAATCGTATTGCTCAACATGGTGCTGGTATTACGAGATTCAGAGACCCTATCGCAGCGGTAAAAAATGTCGACGCTATCTACACTGATGTCTGGACATCTATGGGCCGAGAAGAAGAAGTAGAAGCACGGAAAAGACTCTTCTCACCTTATCAAGTCAATGAAGAATTGATGTCGTACGCTAGTCCAGAAGCTTTGTTCCTGCACTGCTTACCTGCACACAGAGGTGAAGAGGTAACGGATGCAGTCATGGACAGTGGCGCATCAGTTGTCTTTGACCAAGCTGAAAACCGTCTACACACGCAGAAGGCACTACTTGTGATGCTATTTGAGGACTAGTCTCCTTCGACCTTAGCAGCCGCCTTCTCAACTTTTTCAGCCAATACCTTCTTATAGTCATCCAATCTCGACGAGAGACTTTTATCCGATAGCGCAAGAATTTGGACAGCAAGAACCGCAGCATTCGCAGCGCCAGCTTTTCCAACCGACACAGTTGCTACCGGAACACCAGGTGGCATCTGGACAGTCGCTAGCAAGGCATCCCATCCCTGGAGTGGCGATGAATCGATCGGCACACCAATCACTGGCAAGGTTGAGTGTGCGGCAACCACGCCCGCAAGATGAGCCGCTGCACCGGCACCAACAATAAATACCCGAACACCATTACCCGCAGATTCGTCGATGATTCGCCTTACGCGATCCGGCGACCTATGCGCTGACGCAACCGTCATATGAGACGTCACACCTAGTTCCGTCAGTACGTCTACAGATCGTTGCATAACTAATGCATCCGAATCTGAACCCATTAATATTTGAACTTGTCGATTAGCCATAATTCACCTGTTTTCTGATACATTCTGGATTTACAAAGCCTTTTGTCCAATATCCGTGCGCGCATGACTCCCTTCAAAGGAAATGTGCTCAACACCTTTGTATGCGCGCTCGATGGCTAACGTAAAACTTCCACCACTCGCAACAACAGTCAGAACGCGACCTCCAGTTGTAACTATGTCTTTATCTTTAACCACAGTGCCAGCATGAACAACTTGTACGCCTGCAATTTTCTCTGCCCGCTCAATTCCGGTAATTGGGAACCCTGTTTCGTATTTTCCAGGATAGCCCCCTGATGCCATCACGACTCCAACATGCGGTTCAGAGCTAAGCCGCCAGTCTACGCAACCCAGGTCTCCTTTCGCAGCTGACAATAGTACTGGCGCAAGCTCATTTTCGACCATTGGTAGTATTATCTGGGCTTCCGGATCACCGAAACGAACATTAAATTCAATAACTTTTGGTCCCTCATCTGTCAACATTAAGCCCACATACAATACCCCTCTATATTCGTATCCTTCTTGGTGCATTCCACTAATAGTGGGGCCAACAATATTCTTGACCACAAACTGCTCTGTCTCTGGTGTCATCAGAGGACTCGGCGCGAAAGCCCCCATACCCCCCGTGTTCGGGCCGACATCATTATCAAAAGCGCGTTTGTGATCCTGCGCGGACGGCAGTGAAACGAACTTAGTTCCATCAGTGATTACGAAGTAGGAGACCTCTGGCCCGGTCAAACATTCCTCAAGAACAACGTTTGTACCTGCTTCACCAAAGCGTCGGGCAACCATTGCATCGCGTATTGCGGTCTCTGCTTCTGTGTGATCTACCGCTACGGTAACACCCTTTCCGGCTGCAAGACCGTCCGCTTTAACTACAACCGATGGTCCGAACCGATTATTACGGATTAGGTCCAACGCCTGTTCGTAACTGTTACAAACCTCAAAGCCCGCCGTCGGAATAGCGTGACGTGCCATAAACGACTTCGCGAAAGCTTTGCTCGACTCAAGTCGTGCAGCTGATTTCTTAGGTCCAAAAAGCAATCGATCATGGCTAGCAAACAGATCAGCAACACCGTTCGCAAGGGGTAATTCTGGCCCAACGACTGTCAAGTCGACGGCTTCAGACTCAGCAATCGACAGAATGCTCTCCGGGTCAGATATATCTGACGAAATGGTACTGGCCGAATGCTCGCGTTCTACACCTGCATTTCCGGGTACACAGACGACCGCCTCAACAGAAGATTCACAGGAAAGTTTCTTAATAAGTGCGTGCTCACGGGCACCACTCCCAACAACTAAAATTTTCATTTTCAGCCTAATTTATTATCAAAACGTAGTTACGCGACTACAAAAACTAGAAACTGACTAATTAAATCAACCGTTCACCAACTGATTGACGGAGGCATGACGTTAACCTAGAATGGTTGGTTCCGGCCCATAAAAAAAGGCCTTAGAGTAACACAGTACCCCTCGTGTACGTATGCGCGAAGGGAGGTGAATTCGCGCATGGCTGAAGTCAGAATACAAGAAGGCGAATCGATCGAAAGCGCTCTTCGCCGCTTCAAAAGAAAAGTACAGCAGGAAGACATCATTAAAGACATCAAGAAACATTCTTTCTACTTGAAACCAGGCGACAAACGTAGAGCCAAGCAAGCGTTGGCACGGAAAAGATCTCGAAAGAAAATGAGACGAGATCCAGAATAAATTCGCTTTTTTCCCGATAAGCCACGTAGCCTTATTAGTACAAAAAGAATCCGTGCATTGACGAATATTTGTGCAGCGGACTTCAAAAAGTAACATGTCCGAATTCAAGATACAGTCAGACAGTGTTGATGTTGAACAAATCATGGAGCAGATCCGGTCTCGGATCAGAGATAAACGCGGTGTCGACTACACTGAAGACCAAATCAAAGAGTTAGCAGGTGTAAAACTCGACCGCTTTCTCGATCCAAAAAATGTCCGCTCCGACCTACTTAAACATTATCGTCAAAACAAACAGAAGGACAAAGATGACGTGGCGCTATCACCGCCCATCCCTCCCGGGTCATACGACGTTGATCCAGATGTTATTTACCGGTCTTCCAGAGGTATTTCCGGAAAATTGCTGTACGGACTTCGAAGACTTCTAAAACCAATCCTGAAGTTATTCTTCAATCCCGATATGATCGTACATATTTTGGCAATTCAGAAAGCCCAAATCGACTGGATGGTAGATACACACGTGGAACTCTCAGAACGTTTTGAAAAAATTGCAAAAACACGCGTTGAACTTGATGCACTGACGTACGAGGTTCTCAACAATCTCGTCGTTGAAATGACTCGATTGTCAATAGATGTCAAGAACCACAAAATGCGTGTTGAGTCAGTTGCTTCTCGTCTTGATTTTGATGAACGGCGTGCCCGCGCACTTGAGAAAGTCGTCGCCTACCGACCAAACACTCGTAATAACTCAACCAATAATGTCGATGGCGAAAAGGGTGACGGGACGGATAGCTCTCAAGTAAGGCGACGACGACGAAGGCGAAGGGGACGACGGCGTGCCGAGTCACCAACGAACGAAGTAAAAGAAGTAGCAGTGAAAGAGTCTCCGAGTACAACGAAAGAGAACGACGGGAACACGGTCAGCACCTCAGAAGATTCCTCGAGACCCACGGGAATTGAGAAATCGCCGGATACAACTGAGCAGTGAAACTCGCGGTCGTCGTGCAACGGTATGGCGCCGACTTGAATGGGGGTGCAGAACTGCATGCCCGGTACATAGCTGAACGCCTTGCGCGACACGCAGACGTTGAAATTCTAACGACATGCGCACGCGATTACATTACGTGGAAAAATGAGCTTCCCGCTGGAACTGATTCAATTAATGGGCTTTCAGTTAAGAGATTTAAGGTTAGCCAAGAAAGAAACCCCTCCGCTTTTGGGAAACTGTCCCAACATGTCTTTGAGGATCTCCACTCTATTGCTGACGAACTAAAGTGGCTAAAATCTGAAGGCCCAACGAGCCCGGAGCTGATCAACTATTTACACCAAAATAAGAATCGATACGACTACGTAATCTTTTTTAGCTACCGTTACTATCATGCTTATCACGGCATTCGAGCTATTCCTCAAAGAGCTATTCTTGTTCCCACAGCCGAAAGAGATCCGGCTCTCGGTTTAGCAATATTCAAACCAACGTTCCGTGCTGTTCGAGCAGTTATGTATAACTCGTATGAGGAACAGTCCCTTATTCATCAAGTATCTGAGAACCAACACGTACCAGGAGTTGTAGTCGGAGTCGGATCAGAGGTGCCAGAAACTGCAAGCGCTGAACGATTTCGCCAACGGACAGGGTTGGCAGATGATTTTCTACTGTATGTTGGACGCATCGATGAAAACAAAGGGTGCGCTGAGATGTTCAAATACTTTCAGCGCTATTCTTCACAGGTCTCTGACCAAACAAAACTTGTTCTCATCGGCAACCCTGTAATGACAATCCCCGAGCACCCAAATATCAAACATCTTGGGTTCGTAACTGAAGAAGAAAAGTACGACGCGATGGCAGCAGCCACTGTGCTTTTGATGCCATCCTACTTTGAAAGCCTCTCAATGGTAACCATTGAAGCATGGGCGATGAACCTTCCAGTTATTGTCAACGGAAAATGCGACGTGCTTCGAGGCCAAACAATTCGCGCAAACGGTGGTCTTTATTATGAGTCCTACAGTGAATTCGCAGAAGCACTCCATGTTCTCGAAACCAATCGAGATCTCAGGCTAAGATTGGCGAACAACGGTCAAACCTACTATAAAGGCAACTACACTTGGGACGTTATAGAACAGAAGTACGTGTCAATGCTTAGTCAGCTTGAGTCAGCTACCCCAAACAGACACGAAATAATTTTAGAAAATGAACCAGGGTGGCTTGAGCGTCACAAACGTCTCTGCGAACCTGCACGAACTGTCGTTGACAACATTCCACGTGGTCCCGTTCTCGACGCTATCAAACACTCTCAACAATAATCAACGAACAACAAATAAGAATGTCAGCTGTAAAAAAACAGGTTCATCAAGTACTCGCAACACTCGGTTACGGTGACGCCATCGGAAATGAAGCGATTGGCATTCAACGTATTCTGCGCGCTGCTGGGTACGAATCACGAATCTACGTCCAAACAGCCGATCCTCGCGTCGAACATTTAACCGATGATTATCACGAACTTGTTTCAAATTCTAACGAAGACAATATCCTTATCCACCATTTTTCGATCGGCTCCCGAGCGTCACGTGTTGCTTACGCTTTGCCAGATCGGATGATCCTCATCTACCACAACATCACACCACCGCACTACTTCATCGATGTCAACCCCACATTAGTGCAACAGTGCTTCAGTGGAAGGCGTGAACTGACTGCTTATATCGATCGGTGCGATCTTGCACTCGGCGACTCAACATTTAATCAATCCGAACTCGAAGAAATGGGATTCCCTGTCACGGGAGTGTTACCGGTAATTCCAGATTTTGAACACCTCAACCTAGAGCCAAACCCATTACTTTCAAATTCTTTTGATGACGAATGGACCAATATCCTTTTTGTAGGTCGAATAATCCCCAACAAACGAATTGAAGATGTCATCCATTTTTTCCACACGTACCAAACACGCTACAACCAGAATTCAAGGTTATTACTGGTCGGTTCACACGATGGGTTCGCTGACTACCACGCTACGATTTCCGCATTCATCGGTCGATTAGGTGCACATGATGTCCACCTAATCGGGCATGTTTCTAACGAAGAACTTACGTCAATTTACGACACAGCTGACATTTTCTTATCGGCAAGCGAGCACGAAGGATTCTGCGTACCTCTAATCGAAGCATTCTACAAGGAAATACCCGTGCTAGCGTTTCACGCCGCTGCCGTGCCGTCAACGATGGATGGCGCGGGTGTCCTCTATGAATACAAAGACCCTAGACACGTCGCCTCTCTAATGAACGCCGTACTTAGTGATGACTTTCTCGCTAATGAAATTATTCGTTCGCAAAACGAAGCGCTTGAGAGACTTCAAGCAAATGATTTTTCTTCGACGTTGCTTCGTTTCGTAGATCTAGTCGGCGATCTACCGCAAAAACCACCGCCAGTAGTTGCACGAGAGTTTTGGGAACAGTTCGATCTATCTGAAAAACTTGAAGAACTTCGACAATATCGACCGGCCGCATTTCAGGCTCTCCCGGAAGACACGGCGTCCTCATGACCATAAATCAATGGGTTCCAGCCGCCCATCGCGGCGATGCTGTTGGCGATAGTGCTCGTCGTGTCCGAGACCTACTGAGGGCTCGTGGTTTTGATTCAAATCTTTACGCCTTGTCGATTGACGATAGTCTTAGAGATGACGTACTACCGTTTGACCACATTTCGTCTCACATTGCCGACGTAACGATCTTGCACTTTGCGATTCCATCGATAATGAGCACGAAATTTCGCCAGCTGAAAGGCCGAACGATCATTCAGTACCACAACATCACGCCTGCTCATTTCTTTGCTCCTTACGATAGTGGCATTTTCAGGATCGCAGCTCTTGGTCGCAAAGAACTCAAAACGCTTGTTGGCCATGTTGACGTTGCGCTTGGAGACTCTGAGTACAATCGCCGAGAGCTCGAAACACTAGGCTTTGAAAATACCGGGGTTATGCCAATTATCGTTGACACCAAAAGAATTACAGACAGTCCAGCTGAGCCTGTGCTTGAGGAAACTCTGTCGGGAGATGGCCTAACGAATATTTTATTTGTGGGTCGAATTGCCCCAAACAAGAAAATTGAAGACATCATCAAACTAGCTGAGCATTACAAGCGCTATGTCGACACAGATTACCGCTTTATTTTCGTCGGTCGAACGGACGCGGTACCTCGCTATTACAAAACCATTCTCGCTCTTATCGCCGAATATCAAATGCCTAAAGATCGTTTTATTTTCACAGGCACAGTCACCGATTCTGAACTTGCAACTTACTACCATGCCTCCCACGCCTATATTTCTCTTAGCGAACACGAAGGGTTTTGCGTTCCGCTAGTAGAAGCTATGTCCGCGAACCTCCCGATACTAGCCTTTGGTTCAACTGCCGTTCCTGAAACCCTTGGAGGCGCTGGCATCTGCTTTTCACCAAAGGATCTAGAGTATGCTGCTGAGATGCTCGGTCTCCTGGTGTACGATGACAGAGTGAGATCTCAAGTTATTGTCAGTCAACAATCCCGTGTGGCCGACTTCGGTCCGGCGCGTACCGACGCTGTTATCGACGATTTGATATCGGTCTGTTCACATCAGTGAAGATTGCCCTAATTGTTCAACGTTATGGCACCGAGATCCTAGGTGGCTCAGAATACCACTGCCGACTGGTTGCCGAACGTCTTGCGCGTCGCCATAAGGTTGAAGTGCTTACCACCTGTGCACGCGATTACATTACATGGGCCAATGACTATGAAAAAGGCACCGATCGGGTCCGAGGCGTAACAGTTCGTCGTTTTGAAAATGCCCTTGAACGGGATATTAATAGCTTTAACGATTATTCCAATTGGATTTTCAATAACTCGCATAGTTCAAAAGACGAAGAAGAATGGCTCAAACAGCAAGGACCGTGGTGCCCATCACTCATTGATTACCTAGAGCAGCACCAAGCCTCTTATGACGCATTTATCTTTTTTACATACCTTTACGCACCGACTGTTCTCGGCTTGAAGGTCGCTTCGAAGCGAAGCATCCTTGTTCCCACGGCACATGACGAACCTGCCATCACTCTTGATATGTACCGGGACGTCTTTCATGCACCGTCGGCTGTTGCTTACAACACGGGCGTCGAGCGTGCTTTTCTACAATCAAAATTTTCGATAGCTGCAAAGGCCGATAAGATCGTTGGGTGTGGAGTCGACCTACCGGCGCAATATAGCAACGGGGACACAGCAACACGAAAAGAATTCCGCCGTAACAACAATTCTGGTCTCACTAGCAAGAACCATGCACAGTCCGCTGCTACTTCATTTCGACGTCGGCATCGTCTGTACGAACCATTTGCACTTTATGGCGGACGAATTGACCCCGGCAAAGGGTGTGAAGAATTAATCGCCCATTTCGGCTCGTACGCCTCGAAGTACGGCGATGCAACCCTAGCACTGATGGGTGCAAAACTCATGCCACTTCCTGAAGAACCGTATATTCGATTTGCTGGCTTGCTCTCTGAAAACGAACGACTCGAGGCATTGCATGCAGCAAATGTCGTAATAGTGCCTTCACCATATGAAAGTTTATCCCTACTAGCGCTCGAAGCTTTTGCCGTGGGTACTCCGATACTCGCCAATGCCAGAAGTGATGTTGTCACCAATCACTGCCAGCGAAGTAACGCGGGTCTCTACTATGCTGACCAAAACGAATTTCTAGAATGCTTACAACTCTTGATGACGAACGAAGATCTGAGGTCTTCGCTAGGCGCTAATGGCCAAGCGTACGTAAAAGCGAACTATGAATGGGATGTAATCATGGACAAGTACGATTACCTACTCCAAGCCGTAACTGGAAAGCGAACTTCTCATTCATCACGACCACAAAGAACACGTTCTTCCTCCAAACCGACTCGAAATAAAAATTTTCGAAATCGAGGACGATCTAAAAAGAACATAAACCAGGGACGTTAAATTATCATAGCAACCGTTATTGCTTTCTCAGTTCCTCGTTAATGGCGTCAAAAACCTTAGAACTAG
Source organism: uncultured Vicinamibacteraceae bacterium (assembly GCA_964343415.1). Taxonomy (GTDB): domain Bacteria; phylum Acidobacteriota; class Vicinamibacteria; order Vicinamibacterales; family UBA8438; genus DTWD01. The sequence goes on from CAYFJM010000015.1 coordinate 11,692, forward strand.
TACTACTAACAGTATCCCTAGATTCCTCAGAAATATCCTTGCCTTGACCCTCGCCAATATTGGCCTTAGTTAACCGTGTACGTCGTGTCGGTATTCCGTAGCGTTTTATCATCTCATTTAGCGTCGTGGGTTTAATCTGAAGCAATTCAGCTGCTCGTTTCTGAACACCTCCAGAAACCTCAAGCGCGCGAACAATCAGTCGCGACTCCATTTCTTCAATAATTTTTCGAAATGGTATCCCTTCGGCAGGCATATCAAAATTTGGCAATTGAAACGATTGTGATGATTTTACGGCGTCCGGAATAAGGTCAACGCCAATTCTTGTTGATGATGTCAAAACAACTGCACGCTCAATAACGTTTTCCAATTCCCTTACATTTCCTGGCCAGTTGTAGTCTTCCAAACACTGAAGAGCTTCAGGAGAAAACTCCAAATTCGATTTCTGGTTTTCTTTTCCGTACTGATCGAGAAACTTTTGGGCCAACAACGGCACATCCTCCCGTCGGTCCCTTAAAGACGGAAGATCGATAGTAATGACATGAAGGCGATAGTACAAATCTTCACGAAAGTGTCCTTCGTCAACCATTTTCTGTAAATCGACATTGGTCGCCGCAATGATTCGGACGTCAACCTTGACTGTATCGACACCGCCTAATCGCATAAACTCGCGCTCTTGAATCACTCGCAAAAGCTTTGCTTGGGTCTCCAATGGAACCGTCCCGATCTCATCAAAGAAAATACTTCCTTCATCAGCCACCTCAAACAGTCCTTTTTTTGGAGCGACAGCGCCAGTAAAGGCACCTTTGACATGGCCAAATAAATTCGATTCAAGAAGGTCTGGCGGCAGGCTTCCCGAATTTACTGTAATAAACGGTTGGGACGAACGCGGAGAATTCATGTGTATCGCACGAGCAACCAATTCTTTGCCTGTTCCACTTTCGCCCGTAACTAAAATCGTTGTACGGCTCGGGGCCGCCTGCGAAATCAGGTCAAAAACGTGCTGGATGCGTGGACTCCGACCAATAATGTCACTAAATTTATTCGTTTTCTCTTGAAGATTTTTCCGAAGTAGTCGGTTCTCGCTTACTAACCGTCGCTGCGCTACCGCATTCCTGACAACCAAAAGAACATCGTCGTTCTTAAAAGGTTTCTCGACAAAATCAAACGCTCCTCGCTTAAATGCCTCGCGCGTATTGCTTGCCGTTCCGTATGCTGTAATCATGATTACGGGCAAGTCCGCATCGAACTTCTTGATCTTTTTAAGAGCATCGAGACCATTCAGGCCAGGCATCATTATGTCAAGCAGGACAGCATCGAACGATTCGTCTCTTGCTGCTTGTACGGCCGCCTCCCCATCATTTGCCATTTGCACCTGGCATCCTTCTCGAGTCAACAATGAATAAAGGATTTCACGCATAATCTCTTCATCATCAGCTACGAGAATTGACACTCCATCTAGCATTTTATTTCCTATCGTACCGCTTTATTGGTGACGGCTTGCTCAGATGATGCCAGCGGAAAGGTAAGAATAAATGAAGTCCCCTGGCCAAGTTGACTGTCACATTCGATTTTTCCATGGTGCTCTTGAACAACTCCATACGTGACCGACAAACCGAGACCAGTGCCTTGCCCGACTCCCTTCGTAGTAAAGAAAGGATCGTAGATACGAGACAAATTTTCAGCTGGTATACCAGAGCCTGTATCAGACACCTCGATAACGGCTTCGCCATTCTCAGACCGACTCGTCACCGTTAACCATCCGCCATTCAGCATCGCATCTCTCGCATTCAAAAATAAATTCAGGAAAACCTGCTGAAGTTTAGACTCAACACCACGAACAGCAACAGAGGATGGTGAGAGATCTTGACGCACTTTCACATTGCCAGATTCGAGTTGATGTTCAACCAAAGCGAACACGTCAATTAGGACCCCATTGATATCTACCGTACCTGATGAATCTGGGCTCCCAGGTCGAGACAAATTCAGCAATCCGTTAACAATTTTTGCGGCTCGAAACGTCTGCTTCTCAATTTTCTTCAATACATGCGTCCTTGGATCATCCGGATCCGAACCATCCAAAAGCATCTGTGTAAAACTTGAGATTCCCGTCAAAGGCGTATTTACTTCATGAGCAACACCGGCAGCTAATAGACCAACAGAGGCCATCTTTTCTGAGATTTGAAGTTGCTCCTCCAACTGAACTCTAGCGGTAATATTCTCAATAATTACCATCGTCCCATTGGTCTCACCACGCGGAGTCATAACCGGAGCTGTCGCAACGTTAACAAGTAGACGCTCCGGCTTAGAATTTCTCGTATCTCTCTCATGACGAGATACAAGAGGAACACGATACAACGCTGCTCCACGAGGCGATTCTTCAAGGCTAGTTCTTAAGCGCTCAGCAAACTCCCCGTCAAAAAGGGAATCAAACGACCGCCCCACTGCTTCCTGACTCGAAACACCATAGATACGCTCAAGACCAGCGTTCCATCTGACAACAGAATCGTTTAAATCAAACACCACAAGCCCGTCACTTAAAGATTCAATGATGTTTTCATTGAATT
>CAYFJM010000016.1:0-14002 GCA_964343415.1 uncultured Vicinamibacteraceae bacterium
GGTGTCGATATAGGCTTGAACCTCACTCGCATTTTTGTCGGTGTAGACGCGAAAGTAGCAGAAGTGACAGCGTTTTCGGCAAAAGGGAATGTGCAGGTACAGCCCGAGCGGCACGTCAGCTGGATCGGCCGCGAGTGTCGGTCGAGCAATGTCTTCCACGGCCTCTGACGTCCAGACGGAAAATGGTGGGTAGTTCGCAACGAAGTAACTTCCCACCTCGGTATCCGCTGCGCCGGCAACGGCCGCATCTGCGGTATCGCTCATTCCATTCACTATAGTCGAACTTTCGTGCGTGTTGAGGTTGTGGTGTTACCCGAAGCAGTACAGCACACCATCCTGAGATCCAATTATAATTTTTCCGTCGGCCAGTGCTGGAGAGGCTGAGAGAGGGGCACCTGTATCGAATTCCCAGATTTTTTCTCCGGATTCCAGGTCGAGAATATAGAAGCGACCGTCACCAGACCCTATATAGACACGACCGTTGGCCGCCGCTGGTGATGAGTCGACGCGTGCCCGCGTCATAAATGTCCAGCGGGCAGCACCAGTGCTTTCATCGATTGCGTGCACCATCCGGTCTCGTCCTCCGATTACGACCGTGCCATCAATCGTGAGTGCAGAGGAATAAAATGGAAAGTGTCGGTCAGGGTGTTCATAGCGCCAGAGAACATCATGTGTTGAAAGATCTAGTCCAAGGACCTCGTTGTCGAACGTCCCAAAGTAGGCGCGTCCGTCCTTGATCACGGGTGAGGCAGCAGTGTAGGCGCCGGCAGAGAGACTGACGACTTCAACCCCATCTTCAATACGGACTCCGTGGAAGGCTTCATCACAACCGCCAAAGTAGGCGATGCCTTCAAAGACGGCGGGTGTGGCGTGTACGTAATTCTGAGTTTCGAGTTTCCACTGCAACTGGCCTGTTTCCGCAGTTAGTCCATAGAGGAAACCGTCGTAAGAGCCAATAAGCACGTGCTCTCCAGATAGAACAGGTGACGATTTGATTTCACCTTGAGTTACGTATGTCCATGCAGCTTCACCAGTATTGACATCGACCGCGTGTAAGACGCCGGCCAAATCGCCAATAAAGACTAAGTCGTGACCGATCGCCGGTGACGACTCACCAATTCCCATCCGGTCGCTGGCCTGATAAGTCCACTTCACAGTGCCGTCTTGAAGATTCAGGGCTAGCAGTTCGCCTGAGTACGTTCCAACATAAACCGTGCCATTGGCAATAGCGGCTGAGGAGTCGATCGATTCACTGGCTTCGTAGGACCAGAGGAGTTGTGGGTTATCCGGGATTGATGACGAAGAGATACCGCTAAGATTTTCGGTGCCTCGGAATTGTGTCCAGGCGTCCGCCGGAGCGCTATTTTGGCCCATTGCTTGCTGGACGTCTATTACGTTAAAAAGCAACAGATACAGAATGGCAAAGCCTGTCTTGGTTAATTTCTGTTTTAGTAGGCACATTGGTATACCTCCAACGCTTCGCTTTCACTGAATGGCCGCGGGTTAAACGTTCCTGTCCATTGTGCTCCAGCCGATTTAGCTAAGTCTGCCAGATCATTCATCGGGACACCTACCGTTTTTAAATCACTAGGAAAGCCACCAGCTTTACTAAGTTCGACGAGTCGTTCAGCCAGGCGCGTGCCCGTCTGTTCTGGCGGTATATTGGAGTCCATCAGCTCAGCGTAAAGTGAGTTATTCTTTTGTGTATTCCAACGCACAACGTGCGGCAATAGAATCGCGAGCGCAACGCCATGAGTCAACTGGTATTGCGCAGTCAACGGATTTGCACACGCGTGAGCTGCTCCTAACATAGATTGCTCAATGGCGATGCCGGCATAGAATGCGCCGAGGTGCATTGCGCCTCGCGCACCCAAATTATTAGGCTCAGCTAAGACACGTTCGTAGGTTGCGCTTAACAGTCGAAACGCTTCTTTTGAAAAAAGCATGGATAGCGTGCTGCGGCGTGTTGTCACGGCGGTTTCTACCGCGTGAGCGATCGCATCAAAACCAGCCGAGGCGGTCACTTTCGTTGGTTGTGAAAGCGTTAACTCAGGGTCAAGAATGGCGGTCGAGAATGCTAATTTGGGATCCCCACATGCCATTTTTAGATGGGTAGTCGAGTCTGAAATGACTGCGTAGCTTTGTGCTTCTGAGCCGGTTCCCGCGGTTGTCGGAATCGCAACCATTGGGAGAAGAGGTTCTTGAGCATGGCCGTACCCTCGATAGTCAGCAATCTGACCGCCATTCATCAAAATGAGATTGATGCCTTTAGCGCAATCAAGAGAACTGCCGCCGCCTAATCCGATTACTGAGTCGCGGTTTAGAGGTCTCGCAAAAGATACCCCTCGGTCGACCATATTCGAATCCGGATTAACCCCGAACTGATCGAATACCTCAACGTGCAGACCGGCGTCTGTAAGAAGTTTGAGGACGGTATCGACATGTCCGGCGTCCCTGATTCCTGGGTCTGCGACTAACAGTGGTCGTGAACAGCCAAGTGCGCGAGTAACCTCACCGATACGGTTGATTGTGCCAGCCCCAAAGATCAGTCTTGTGGGAAACTCGAATTCAAACGACGTCATCATGCAGCTAGAAAATTAATTTAACTCCCAATTGCACCCGTCTTGCATGGCCCGCGGCAAGGATTTGACCGAATGTGGGAGAACCCATAAAAGCATCAGGAAGTCCAAAATTTACAGTGTTTAGCAAGTTAAAGGCTTCGATCCTAAACTGAAAATCGAGATCGTCGCCAATGGGAATATTCTTGAGTAATGCGAGGTTGACATTGCGGAAACCCGGGCCATCGAGAATATTTCGACCAGCATTACCAAAATTTCCGAACGGTGGTGTTGTGAAGGCGTCGGTGTTAAACCACATCGTTTCGGTTGGATTGTTGAGCGCGGGGTTTCCTACTAGGTTTGGGCGGTCGTTATAACCGTAACCGAGGGCTGCCCGTCCCGTATTGCTGTTATCCGTTGTTGGGAGTAGTGCGACGGTAAATGGCCGACCGCTTTGCAGTTCAACCGTTCCCGAAAGTTGCCAATCTTGTACTAATGCACTTAGCAAACCTCCAGACGAAGTTCCCGTCGGGAGGAGGTAGGAAAATCCCATTGAAAATCGATGTCTAACGTCGAATGACGAACGGCCAAGTTCGAGATGTGGATTATTGTGGTCCTGTGGAAAGTTAGCGTCACCGCTACTCGTGAAAAAGCCGGATGCATCATCTTCAGATTTCCCGAGTGTATAGCCGGATTGCACGGTTAAGCCAGCACGGAGTCGTTGGCGAAACTGTAGTTGAAGTGAGTCATAGCGTGAACGAGCGGCTGATTCGATCGCAATAATGTCAGCAAACATTGGATTTGGTCGGAGGTTGAGAGGCGCTGCACTTGGCAATGGTTGGTTAATGTCACGCCCCCGGAGAAGGTTGTGACCGCGAGAACCGACATAGGCTATTTCTACAACCTGACCGCGCCCGAGTTGATGCTGAATGCTGGTGTGCCACTGTTGGAGGTAGGCCGTCTTGAGATCTCTCTGAAATGTTGTTGCACTCGGAGCAGTCGGAATTGGGAAGCTAGTTGGAAATGGGTCGGTCAGTGTCAGTGGTGGAAGTCCTGGATACTGGAACGCCATACCGAAATTGAACAGTGGTGGGTTAAAGTACAGTCCTTCGCCTGGAGATAGCGCCGATTGGTCGTAAAAAATTCCGTAACCGCTGCGCACGACGGTGTCCGGTGTCAACGACCAGGTCAGTCCAAGTCGTGGTGCCAGGTTGTTCTTGTCTGTGTTGTAGCCGCCACGAGGAACGCTGTTTGCGCCGACAGTGACCAGTTGCCCGGTAAGTGTGTCATAGACGCTTGCTTTGTCATTGGCATCAAATGGTGGGAGATTGAGTTCGTATCGGAGTCCCGCAGATAACGTCACATTAGGTCGGATCTGAATAGAGTCCTGGATAAAAAAGTTGTGACTTCGAGCTCGCAATTGTTGAGGGTTGTCGAGGGTGGCTCCTCCTGACACAGTTGGTAAGCCTAGTAACAGGTCAGACAGTGGGTTACCCGTCAGCATACCTGTGAAATTCAGAAAACCCCTGGCCTGCACGTCCCGAAAGGCATCCTGCCTAGTGAAGCGGAGGTCGGCTCCCATGGTAAACAGGTGAGACCCTCGTGACCATGTGACCGTATCGAGGAGTTGAATAGTTGAAAGCGCACTGTTTTGCGGACTATTTGATTCGTCGCCTAGGGAAGAGAACCCAGGAAGGTTGATTCGACTCAGGCCCCACGTTCGAGAATTCTGAGACAAGTTCGGAAGCCCGACTTCTTGGTTGAGATTGACGCCTTGGTTTTCTTGAAGGACTTGACTGGAGACGCGGTTATAGACGATACGGACGTCATTTACCATGGCATTCGAAAGCACATGAGTTTCACTAATCACGAGATTGTCAGCTTGGCGTGGAACTCGTGTGCCATATCCTGGAATAAGTGGAGTGCCGGGAGTTCCAGAGAAGGGATCAAATAGTTGGCGGTCACCGCTGCTATACCGTGCTGTGAGGCTTGAGGCGTTAGTGAAGTGATGGTCGATTTTTAGATCGAAGTGATCGACCTTGTCTTCAAGGAGCGGGGACGATACGTAATTCGCAAACGGGGCAGTCCGGTTAGGGGTCGGGTAGAGTCCGGCGATAGCTTGACCTACAGGATGCTGAAAGTACGATGGGATTTGATTGCCCGGGAAAGGCTGTCCCGTCATCGGATTGATTGGTGACTGAAACAAGCTGCTGGAAAAATCACCTTGTCGTTCCGCGAGAGTGGGTACGTTTGTCACCCTTGTAATGCCTTCTCGTAGGCGCGTTCCTTCGTAATCAGCAAAGAAAAACGTCCGGTTTTCAACGATCGGTCCACCGATGGAGAAGCCGGCCTGTGTACGATCGTAAGTAGGGTCAGGTTCATTCTTTGGTGCAAAAAAGTTCGTTCCATTTAGTGCCTGCGACCGAAAAAATCCGTAAGCGGTACCGTGAAGTTTATTACTCCCAGACTTGGTAATGATGTTCACTTGTGCACCTGCATGACGCCCAAATGAAGCGTCGTAACCGTTTGTCTGTACCTTGAATTCGGCGATGGCGTCGACAGGTGGTCGTGCGCCTGGTGTATTTAGTTTTTGGTCGACGTTGTAAGCCCCATCAAGCATAAAGCTGTTCGCATCTTCTCGAGCACCGTTTGCCGTAAAACTGAAGTCTCCGCGGATCGAGGCTGCAGATCCTTCAGCCGCCCGTCCTGTGCCTGGTGCCAAAAGAGTCAACTCCAGAAAGTTTCGACCATCAAGTGGAAGATTTTGGATAAGTTGCTCATCGATTACAGTTCCGAGCGCTACCGCGGAACGTTCAAGGAGATAGTTGGAGTTGTCCGCCGAGACGGTGACCTGTTCACTCACTGGGCCGAGTTCAAGAGGAATTGTGATGGCTCGGCGTTCATCTACAGCTAATGAAAATTCATGTACTGCTGTCCGGTAGCCGTCAACTTCTAATTCGAGACGGTATGGTCCTGGTTGCAGTTGGGTCACATTGATAATTCCGTTGGCATTGCCGACACCGGAACGTGTTGCTGTAGTAGTTGCCCGGGTGAGTTGATAGCTCACTTCTGGGACTACAGCGCCGCTAGGGTCAGTTGCTGTGACACGAAGCGTGCCAAGATGCGTTTGGCTAAGAGCCGTTAGGAAACCGCTGAGCCCAATGAGAACTGTAACGCCGATAATGCGTGTTACTGGAATTAAATGCTGCATAATTTTTACTTCGGACATAGACAGGTTACGCGGCTTTTCTTATTGGTGCCAGTTGCTGGTGTTATAGTGCGCCGGAAAGTTTGGTGGCATCCAAGCTGTTCGTAACGCCTTAAGCTGTGTCAGATTTGACGTCAAATAAGTTACTCGCGTGCCGCCCTATTTTTTTCGTTACGGTACGAAATGTAAGCATTACGAAAATTAAACATCTAGTTCTTCGGCTTCTTCGGCACGCTCCATTATGAACCGAAAGCGCGCCGATGCATCTTTTCCCATTAAATCGTTGATAATACGGTCAGTGATGACTTGATCGCTAATTTCCACTCGTAATAGTCGACGCGTTTCAGGATTCAGAGTTGTTTGCCAGAGTACCTTTGGCATCATTTCTCCAAGTCCTTTAAATCGAGTAATTTCTGGGGTTGTCCGATGGGTTTGAGTTCCACTCCTTGAGATGATGTCATCGCGATGGTCGTCATCGAGTGCCCAGTAAGTTTCTTTTCCGATATCAACTCTATACAGCGGTGGTTGAGCAAGAAAGACTTTGCCATGTGCAATTAATTTAGGAAGGAATCGATAAAAAAACGTTAGCAGTAAAGTCGCAATGTGGTTTCCGTCAGAATCAGCATCGGCGAGGATAATGATCCGTCCGTAACGTAGCCTTGACAGGTCAAACTGCTTGCCGACGCCACAACCAAGTGCTGTCACGACATCAGACAATTCTTTATTTACCAAAACTTTCGCTGTGGGTGCGTTCTCGACATTGAGGACTTTTCCACGGAGCGGAAGAATCGCCTGCCGGTGGCGGTCGCGTCCCTGCTTGGCAGAGCCTCCGGCCGAATCGCCTTCGACGATGAAGATCTCACTGTCGTTCGGGTTCCTGCCAGTGCAGTCACTCAGTTTTCCTGGCAGATTCAATCGAGTTGAGGTCGCACTTTTCCGGGACACCTCTTGTTGGGCCACACGACTGGCTTCTCGGGCTCTTGCGGCCAGAACAATACGCGCGACGATACCTTCAGCAACACTAATGTTGTGATTGAGCCATTGTTCAAGAGCGGGTCGAACCGTTGAGTCAAGAACTGACGCAATTTCGGGATTATTGAGTCGATCTTTTGTTTGACCTTGGAACTGAGGGTCTTGCACAAACACACTAAGTACCCCGGTCAAGCCCTCTCGAATATCTTCAGATGTAATCGTTACGCCTTTTGGGCTTAGATTATGTGTGTCGATGAAATTTCGGATGGCCTTACCGATTCCCGATCGGGTTCCGTTTTCATGCGTGCCACCGGACCCAGTTGGGATTCCATTGACATAACTGCGAAGATGTTCCTCGGTCGCCTCGGTCCACTGTAAGACGAGTTCAATGCGCGACGCTGTCGTCGCATGCTTCTTTGATAAAACGAATGGCGATTCGTGAATGGATGTCGTCTCACGGTCGTTGATGATCTGTTCCACGTAGTCGGTTAACCCGTCTTTGTGCTGAAAGCTGTCTTTTGTTTGTACAGACTCGTCTTCGAAGGTGACACAAACTCCACTGTGCAGGTAACTGGCTATTTGAAGCCGGTCTCGGATGAGGTCGTGGTCAAAAAGTGTCCTGGGGAATATTTTTGGGTCTGGCCGGAAGAATATGGTGGTGCCTGTACCTCGAGCTTTCTTAATTTTCTGCAATCTAGAGATAGGTTTTCCTTGCCGAAAGGTTTGTTGCCACGCATTGCCGTCACGTTTTGAGGTGGCGACGAGTTCTTTTGCAAGAGCATTGACAACGCTAGCGCCAACACCATGTAGACCGCCTGCGGTACGATAGTTGTTTTCTTCGAATTTTCCACCAGCGTGTAGCGTTGTAAAGATGACTTCGAGTGCACTCTTTCGACTCTTAGGGTGCTTGTCGACTGGAATACCTCGACCGTCATCTGTGACGGTGATGGATCCATTATCGGCATGCAGTGTTACCTGGATATTAGAGGCATATCCGTTCATGGCCTCGTCGATCGCGTTATCGATCAATTCCCAGACTAGATGGTGAAGACCTTGGGTTCCGACGCCGCCGATATACATGCCGGGACGTTTTCGGACCGGTTCAAGGCCTTCGAGGACTGTGATGTCTTTTGCTGTGTATTTGCGCGCCATCAGCCGGTCAATTTCTCTTGGTCCACGTTAGTTTTCGGAATGTTGTGACATTTAGAGTCGCCCGGCTGGGTAAGTGCTGCAGTGTAGCATGGCTCTCGGGCGCTATAATGCCCGCCGAATCATGACGCGTATGTACTGATTGCGAGTTCAGGGGGAGACTAAGAACGTGACAAGTGAAAACGATCGGGAAAGAGCTGTGCAGCATCTTGAGGAACTCCTACGGGTTCTGAAGAATGCAAAAAATTCGACAGAGATTGCCCCACTAGTTGAGGAGTGCGAGCCACTCATCATGGCGGTCAAGGCTTTCCATATGGAAGCGATCCGTTTTCGCATGTACAACCTCAGGCGTCAATTAACGAGCAATGAACAACTGGTACCGGGGCAAGTAATGGAATCATTTGGTCGTGCGCAAGACGCACTTGAAGCGGCAGGTTTTCAAACTAAGTAAAGCTTCAACGATAGTGGTTAATTGTCGGTAAGCGAAACAACCTCGACAGCTCGAGGTATCACTCGTGTGAACTGTCCGCGTTGCAACAGTTCACGTCCTTTGCCTCCGCGACTGACGATCTCATATTTCGCACTACTAATCGTTTGTGTCGCACCACGGTTTGTTTCGACGGTGAGAAGTTCACGGTCATTACACGATACGGCGAAGCCGATCACTCGGTCTGCTCCTTTCCTAATTTTAATTAGTGTTACACCTTTACCTGGGCCGGAAAGAAAATTGATTTCACGAGTTTTACAGAGAAGGGCTCGAGCTTCATGTGTAGCTACGATGATGGTTTCCGATCCGGAAACGGTTTGGACACCAATGACTTCTGCGCTTTGATTAGGTCTTGCAAAGCGTCGTCCCGAGCGCGTACTTGGTTCGACAAAAGACTCAAGACCAAAACGAAGACTGTAGCCATCGGATGTTACAGCGAGGGCATGCGTTTTTGGTTCGGGGCGACGGGCCGTACCACTAATGTTGTTGTTCACGCGTGGATCAAGGCTGATTGCTGCGACCACGTGTTCGCCATCCTTGAGTTTGAAGAGACGTTGAATTGGTTCTCCGTAACCTGTCGTTGCCGGAACGTCCACCAAGCGACAGCTGTACGCAATGCCAAAATTTGTAAAAAACACAGCTGTCGCACGTGTGCTACCGACTACAGCTGCTAGTAAGTCATCTCCCTCACGCAAGCGAGTACTTGATGGGTCACGGACCTCTTTTTGTCGTTTAATCCATCCATCTTGGGAGACAAGCACGACAGCGTCCTCGTCAATAATGAAGTCATCATCGGTGAATTCGACTTCATCCATAACCTTGCCGATGAGTGTTCGTCGTGGATTGGTTTTGGGATCACCGTAGTTGCGTCGGATTTCCGTAAGCTCATCTCGGACGAGACTCCAGCGACGGTCTTCATTGCGGAGGAGGCCACCGATTTGACGCGCACGTTTTTTCTTGTCAGCGAGTTCGTTTCGGATAAGCAGAATTTCGAGACGGGCCAATCGGTAGATCTTGAGTTCAAGAATCGCTTCGGTTTGTTCAACGTCGAGACTAAATCGTTCCATGATTTTTTCGGCTGCATCGGTCTTACCGTCAGAGCGTCGGATCAACTTAATGATCGCATCGAGTGCGTCAAACACCTTTGCAAACCCATCGAGAAGATGAATTCGTTTCTTGAGCGTGGCCAACTCGTGTTCGAGTCGCTGTGTTACAACGTGCAGTCTGAAGTTAAGGAAATGCCAGAGCACCTGATGTAGATCGAGGCGTTCAGGGCGTCCGATGTCTGGATGTTCAGTTGGAACTAAACATGTCAAGTTGACTGGAAAGGTCGACTGTAATGGTGTGTGTTTAAACAGGTAAGCCATTACCATTTGTTCGTTGGCATCTACTTTGAGTTCGAGAGCGATCCGTACGTCGTCAGTAGACACATCTTTGACATCGAGAAGAGGTGGTAACTTTCGTTCAAGAATAATGTCGGCTATACGTTCCACTAGTTGTGATTTATTGATTCCGTACGGAACACTGGTGATATGGACTATTTTCCATGACTTTGTGACCGGGCCTTTTTCCCATGTTGCACGGATACGAATGGTTCCTGACCCTGTTTTGTAAATGTGTTTCAATTCATCGTCGGTGTTAACTAGTTGCCCACCGGTTGGAAAATCTGGACCTTTCACGTACCGCGCGAGTCTGACGCTACTAAGCTCGGGATTGTCGAGCAATTTAATTAGAGCTGTAGAAACTTCTCCGAGGTTGTGGGGGGGGATATTTGTGGCCATGCCAACGGCGATTCCGGTGGCGCCATTGACCAGTAGGTTGGGAATACGTGAGGGCAGTACGACCGGTTCGAATTGTGATCCGTCATACGTTGGTCTGAAGGGGACGGTATTTTGTCCGATTTCTTCTAGTAACTCTGAACTAATGGCCGCAAGGCGGCATTCGGTGTACCGCATTGCTGCCGCACTATCTCCATCGAGAGAACCAAAGTTTCCCGATCCTTCGACAAGTGGTGCACGAAGCGTAAATGATTGGGCCATGCGCACGAGAGTGTCGTAAATTGCGGTATCTCCGTGTGGGTGGTAACTGCCCATGACATCACCGACCACTTTGGCGCACTTGCGGTGTTTGGTATTGGCGAATAACCGTTGTTGCCACATGGTGTACAAAATTCGCCGTTGAACTGGTTTGAGTCCATCTCGCACATCAGGAAGTGCACGGGAAGTAATTACTGATAATGCGTAGTTGAGATAACGGTCTTGGGCTGCTTGATGTAACTGTACGACACTGTCTTTGTCACTCGATCGATCGGTTACGTTGTCAACTACATCATCGCCGCTATCAATCGTGTCAAGTAGTGGTGCCGACCGGGCTTTTCGTGTGCGTTTTCGGGTGCTGGGTCGTTTCGAAGTTGTGCGTTTGGTTTTTCGCTTTGCCATCTAGTTACTTCCCTTCTTATGACCTTTTTTCCAGAAGATAGCGCTTAGGCAGGCCTCGTGAATTAATGGCAGAATCACGTCAATTTACCATGGGTTGTTTGGTGGGAGCCCGAGTACCGTTAGAACTTCTGCGAGTACCATTGAGGTCGCCCCCCAAACCCGTTCGCCACAGACTTCAAAGAAGGGGACTGCGTACGTTTGATTTATTCGCCACCGCACACCTACGTGAAGGTTCTGAGGATCAGCTAGTTTCGTTATTGGAACTTGGAGTATTCGGTCAACTTCGGATTTAGCTGGCTTTAAATTAGGGTTCGATTTACAAATACCAACAACTGGATGGAGTGCGAAGTTGCTAGCGGGAACATACAAAGTTGTCAGGGGGCCAGTGACAAGAATTCTCTCCTGATGGACGCCAACTTCTTCGAAAGTCTCGCGCAGCGCACCATCTGTGATGGTTTCCGAGTTTTCCAGGACACCACCCGGAAAGGATACTTGTCCAGCGTGTGCCTGTAAGTGACTGGCGCGGACGGTAAGAAGGATATGTGGGACTCCCTGCAACGGGTACAGCAATACCAATACGGCTGCAGGTCGTGCGGTTACTGGCGTTTCATCCGGCTGCCATCCATGACGTGGCCTTGGGGCTAACAGCTGATGAGCTGTATAGCCTGGAAGGGACTTTGGGTTCATCTGCTTTAGTTTTGTCTCAATCTGATAGAGTGTCACGATCTCAGTGGCCACTGTAGGCATCATCTTACTTCGGCTATTGTTAACCTTTCCGCTTTTCTCATGAGCGAACAGAGTCGACCACAGAAAACATTTGATCGGAGCATCGTCGAAGGCCGGCTATCACCAGCGGTTTGGAAACTCGCATGGCCGACGATGTTGCAGAATGTTCTTGGCGGTATCCAAGGCATTGTTGATCAGGCCATGGTAGGTAACTATGTGGGCCACATTGGCAATGCGGCAATCGGTGTGAGTTTGCAGCTGTTTATTCTCGTTATCGTATTTATCGCATCAGTATTTAGTGGGATGGGTGTGCTGGTAGCTCGGTTTGCCGGTGCTCGCGAAGTAGATAAGGTAAATCGGACAGTGTTCCAAGCCTTTCTGACAGCAATTTTTATGTCTTTGGGAATTCTGGCACCCGCTGGATATTTTCTCGCGCCGACCTTACTGGAGCTCATTAACGCTTCTTCCGAAGTGCAGATGGAAGCGTTGCCTTACATTCGTGTGATGTTTGTGTTCAGTGTCGGAATGCTGATTTTTTACATGATGAGTGGCGCGCTTCGGTCGGCGGGAGATTCGCGCACGCCACTTCGGCTTGGGATTGCAATGACCGTTGGGAATGTCATCCTTAATCTTATTTTGATCCCTGGTCTTGGCCCGATCCCTGCATTTGGCACGCTCGGGGCCGCGATAGGAACAGCAGTGGCCAGTGGATTGACAGCAGTTGCATTTCTCTGGCTCCTGTTTTCCGGGCGACTGGTTGTTAAGTTTTCTCGGACAATGTCGTTTGCGCCGGACTGGAAGATCATTAGAGAACTCTTTCGATTTGGACTGCCGACAGGGTTTCAAGGCATTGTCATGAATTTGGCTGGTGTATTGATGCTGAGATTTATCGGTTCGCTTCAATACAGTAGTGAAGCCCAGGCAGCGTACGCGGTAGGGTATACGGAATTATTTGCGCTTATTACATGGACCTCGGTTGGGCTAATGGGTGCAACGGCAGCGATCGCAGGTCAGAATCTTGGTGCGGGGTATCCGGAAAGAAGTAAACGGTCTGCGCTGGTTGCCTCGATGATTGGTGTGACTGTGGCCAGTTTTGTGGGGTTGATATTCCTTCTGTTTCCACGTTTGTTACTGTCCATCTTTGGTATGGATGATGGAATCCAGTTCGAGTTGGGACGTCAGCTACTGGCCTATTTAGCTGTCTCTGGGGTTTTTGTCACGGTAGCGCTCGTCTACACTGGTGGCTTGCAGGGAACCGGTGATACGAGGAGTCCGCTTTATATTTCCATTGTGTCACAGGTCGTTGTACCTATTGGTCTCTGCAGTTATGTTGATGTTTCACGTGGGCTGGAGCCATCGGATATCTGGCTGGCCATTGTGCTTGGACACGTTACACGTGCGGTACTGAGTGTTTTTCGATTTCAGCAGGGTAAGTGGCGTAACATCGCTGTTAATATCGAATCGACGGCTCAGTAGCTCTAGTTATGGCATCGTCTATTCGTCACAAACATCTTTCTACACGTGTTGCACAAGCACTTGGTTGGGTAGATAAGACGACCGGGGCCGTCGTGCCGCCGATTCATCCATCAGTGCCGTACGAGCGTGATTCGGCCGGTCGCTATCCGGCAGGCCGAGCGTACACTCGAGACCACAATCCAACTTATGACCAGGCGGAGGCCCTCCTGGCTGATCTCGAGCAGGGTAGTGCAGCAATGTTGTTTGCTTCCGGGATGTCGGCTGCTACGACAGTGTTTGAAACACTTGAGGTCGGAGACCACGTAGTCGCGCCTCAAGAGATGTATTGGACGATACGCGAGTGGCTCCAGGGAATGGCGAGTCGTGAACGGTTGGCCGTGGATTTTGTGGCTAATGGTGATCTAGGTTTGCTGAAACGTGCTATCCGGCCTGGTGTTACACGAATCGTTTGGGTTGAGTCCCCAGCTAACCCAAGCGGGACAATCACGGATATTGATGAAACCGTGGCTATCGCACGCGAAGCAGGAGCCCGCATCGTGGTTGATAGCACTGTCTCCACGCCGGTACTCTGTCGACCGTTAGAACATGGTGCTGACCTTGTGATGCACTCAGCGACCAAGCAACTTAATGGTCACTCTGACGTTCTTGCAGGTGCATTGGTCACAAAACATCAAGATGAGTTCTGGGAACGCTGTCAGCGTGAACGTGCCTGTCGAGGTGCAGTTCTTGGTCCGTTTGAGAGTTGGCTTCTTCTGCGTGGCATGCGAACGCTCGATTTGCGTGTGCGCCGTTCTGCGAAGTCAGCCCAGCGTATCGCTGAGGTTCTCGATTCACATGCGGCAGTTTCCGAAGTGCTTTACCCAGGGCTAACGAACCACCCAGGCCATCTAATTGCGGTTCGTCAGATGCACGGTGGGTTTGGGATGTTGGTTTCGTTTCGTCTCCATGGCGGTGTTGCCCGCGCGTGCAGTCGGAGGATGGCGCTCCT
>CAYFJM010000017.1:0-13999 GCA_964343415.1 uncultured Vicinamibacteraceae bacterium
CGGTGTCTCGGCATGGTCAAAAGAGCGACTCATTGGTGAAATCAGAAAAACGGAAGACGGACGTGTCGCACTTTACTACCCAGATATTGCCTACGGGGGTGGCGACCTATCAGTGGACGGGCCGCGTCACCGCCTCTGGATGGTAACCTCTGGCTGGCACTACGAACGCTCACACTAATCAGTCACAACTACAGAACCACTGACTGCCACACCAACGATAGCGAACTGATATCCCAGCGCCATCATCGGCACCTTATGACAATGTGGAGTAAACGGTAACGGCCGAAGTTTTCTGCCCAAGATCCACATCAAAGGTGACAAAGTTCTGGTCACCATTGCTACAGTTATCCACAAAGAAGAATTTCAATTGTGTTCGATCTCGTCGCCAACTACCTGCGAGGGTTGCGGTTATCACTGCACCGTCATCAATAATGGTCCTCGCGCTACCTTCAAGTCGCCCGGCATCTCGCTCCGGGTTCGTTGCGGTAAGCCGAATAGTCACAAACACTTTGCCGTATTTTCCAACAGTGCCATCAAAATTCAGTGCGATCCGATCATCGTCAACAGTAACCGTTGTGACATCAAGCGTGCCTTCATCGGTCTTAGGAAAATTTGCCACGTCCACAGTATGCCCTTCTTCCTACTTATTCTTCTCAAGTACTTTCATAAATAAAAACTGCAAAAAACGACCGGACTGCAGACAAGGTTATTGCCCAGTCAGTGGTTCAATGGTGCCATACATCATGCCGCCATACTCACCATGGTCCCAAGTTCCCGCATAGCGATTGTCATAAAACACGACTCGAGCTCCAAATTCGTCTCCGAGACCAGGAATCGCAAAATCTGTAATAGAGATCATCGGCGTATCGCCAGCCCAGACCATCGGTACGACAACCGGTAACGTGACATCAACGTTACCGTATTTCACCCGTGCATTGAAGCGCCAGCGATCACCTTCAAGCTTCGACACTTCAGTAATTTCATAACGCTCTGGCAGTCCATCCCGACGTTCTCGCCCCTCAATCGTAAAATTACCAATAAGCACAACATTGCGCATCTGCTCCGTGAATTCATGCTCTCGTTCAGTCAACGACGCAAGAGGTACAGACTGACCAGTTCCAGTCGCGGAAAAAAACCACCCTAATGCAAAAGCCCCGAGTAACATTCCTGCGCCTAATGTGAGCTTAAGCATGTTATCCCTCTCTATATTTTCTTAGACCCGCAAACTGATACGTCGATTCTACCGTGGCTCCGCCACGAAATCACTCAATACCCCTCGTCGCCTTCCACCTAAGCCAGTGGTCAGCAAGGACAAGAGCGACCATCGCTTCAGCCATCGGAATGAACCTCGGCAACAGGCAGGGATCATGGCGGCCCTTCGTTACAATAGTCGTTCGGTCTCCATCCGACGTAACGGTCTCTTGTTCCTGCGGCAAACTACTAGTCGGCTTCACTGCTGCACGAAGAACGATTGGCATGCCACTAGAAATACCACCGAGCATGCCACCATGACGGTTGGTCTGCGTAACAATTTCCTGAGAATCAGTTGCCTTTACAAACACATCGTTGTTCTCGGTCCCACGTAAAGTCGCGCACCCAAATCCAACACCATACTCAACTCCAAGGACGGCTGGCAGACTAAACAGTGCCTTCCCAAAATCAGCCTTCAATTTGTCAAACACCGGCTCACCAAGTCCCGCCGGGACAGATGTCGCCACAATTTCAGCAACACCGCCGATCGAATTCTTTTCAGCACGCAGGTTCTCAATCAGCTCAACCATAGCCGCGGCTTTATCTGGATCCGGGCACCGCACAACATTCGGCGTACCATCTGGAAACTGCTCGATACATTCAAGAGTCAGTTCCTCAGGATTATTGATATCAGCAATCACATCACCAAGTTGACGCACATACCCGAGCACACGACCGCCAAATTGCTCACTGATAAGTTTCTTAGCAACCGCACCAGCCGCAACACGAACCGTGGTTTCACGAGCACTCGACCGACCGCCGCCGCGATAATCTCGATGACCGTATTTCTTGTCATAACCGTGGTCGGCGTGGCCCGGGCGGTATTTATTCTTTATATCCTCATAATCACGACTTCGTTGGTCCCGATTACGAACCAATATCGCGATACTCGTGCCAGTTGTTTTTCCTTCGAAGACACCGGACAAAATCTCCGGAACATCCGGTTCATCACGCTGTGAAACAATGGCGCTCTGTCCAGGACGACGACGATTGAGATCCGAAGTTAAATCAGACGCACTGAGAGACAACCCCGAAGGACACCCATCAATAATGACAATGTTGCCATCCCCATGGGATTCGCCTGCAGTTGTGATCCGAAACAGCTGACCAAAGCTGTTACCTGACATGTAGCGATTGTACCTGACCATACAACCGACCACACTGCAAACTCCAACGAAGGACGTTTACATCGGGTAATTTCGCGTAACTATTCTATTTTTTTCCACCTACGCCGACGGTTTCTTCCATTGAGATAAAGCGCCTGTCAGTGCTGCTAAGATAATCTCGTCGATCACAGGAATCGGATCTGGCACCAATAAATCAACTAGCAGCAACACCGCAACGCCCACAAACAACTGCCATGACCGTAACGTCGTCAGAAACCGCAACCACCTAGCCGTGTTTCGCATCGTCGCCCAAAGACTGCTGTTCATAAACACAAACGCTAGGCAAACGGAAGTTTTCGCTCAGACTAAGACTGCCTTCTAGGCGGAAATAACTAACAAAGCAACCTCTGGTCAAAAAAGCTAGCACCACCTCTATTCATCAGTCGCAGTCTTAACAGCTTGACTGACATCCATGACAGACAGACTCTGCGCCATATTCTGAAAGCTATCATCCTCAAGCGGTGCATACAGTTCAAGGCTGGATTGCAGTAGAACTCCATCGTGCAGTACCTCAACCTCGTCAGCAGTGAGACCAGCACGATGAACCATCCAATCCTTGTAGTCAGCCGGTGCTGATACGGCCGTCGACCAGTCTGGCCCAGGCCCCCCGAGTACAAAACGGTCGGGCTGTAGTCGCTCGGCAATGGTCCCGACAAGCCGCCCGTCAACATACAACGCAGTTTCACCACGGGCAACATAATGTGAAAGTGTCACATCGTGCCACTGACCATCGGCACCTGGCACCGGTGACGTGACAGCATTCCCTCCAGCTGATGCATAGACCCACCGGCCATTCTCGATACTAATTGACGCGTTAAACCGGCGCCCTGTTGAGGTAAGCGTGCTTCCTTCAAATTCTCTCTCACCGCGACTTGTCGGAACGCGAACCCAATCCACAACATGGTCAACCGTTTCACCGCCAATACTGGCGACGGTACCATCACCATCTGCACGCACACTGAATGTCAGACCGAAAGAACGCAGCGTGTCATCAATCGACAAAGTCATCGGCGATCGATCATTACCTCGAATTCTGGCGAAACCAGAACCTGTCGCCTTAGTCGGTATAGGTTTATTCTCAGCAATCGCATCGAATAGCGTCGGCACAAAAGCATGAAACATTTCCGTATGGCCAGCCGCATTTGGATGGATCGGCTCTGGAAAAAACCCACGGGCCCAGCGCCCATAACCGTCATCAATCGCACCAAGTAAATTAATGCTTGGGACATCCCATGAATTAATCTCGATATTAGCTTTTCTGGTATGTGCGTACTCCACCTCATCAAAATCACCACGCGCGTAAGTTAAACCAACAATTGGTACAATCCCGTTGTCACGTGCGCGTTTAATTAAACGTTGCAACCCGTCGAGAAATTGGGTCGAGATGGCATCCTGCCCATCACGCGACGGTGAACACCCAACACGAGGAACTGGGCCAGGTTCCTGGCCAAGCGCACACCGTTTGATACCTTCATTGCCAAGAGACAGCGCAATCACCACATAACCTGGATCTACAGGAGTCAAATAGCGAGTGTTCGGATCCGGGTCACCTTCCGGCTCAAAACGTGGCGTAATGCTGATTGTGTTGTCACCACCGCGCGATACATTGAGAACCTCCCAACCACGTGGCTCCAACAACTGACGTAGTCGTCCCGTGTAACCACCTAACTCAAGTTCATCACCAGTGCCATTTGGCACCGAAGACCCCCAGAGCGCGATTCGCTTCGGCTGGTTACTGTTGTCACCCGTCTGTGCAAAAGACACACCAGAAACAACGAAACCCAGGAACAAAAGCAACAGAGCGGTTCGAGTGTGAAATCGAGTCATCATAGTCCTTTCGCCGTTAAACCTTACCTTATTGAGGCACCTGACTGTAAGGCGTTCCGTTTTCATCAAAAAAACTTACGCTTGGCAATCCATTCTCAGCAACTCCTACAACAAGCCGCGTCCGAGATTCGTCAAAAAGGTTCAACAACGTCGCGTTCTGCGCGACCGTCATGATCGTTCTCGGACGCCCAGCTGCAGACAACGTTACCTGCGGCATGTCATCACTTGCAACGGTAAGTGATACTGCTTCGTTACCTTCGGTATCCGCCATCGCCATGCGCGGAAACCCGTCTGGCGTGAGATGCAATTGCATCCGACTTCTGGCGCCGTCACCAAAAGTCACCATCGGGTTTCCTTGGATCGAACCGAACATTCCCTGGGTTTCACGATCTGCACCTACGACAACAAAGGCGTCCTCACCCTGCAAGGTTGTTAGTAATCGTGTTTCACCAGTCGCATCAAGTAACCTAGCAATTGGTGTCCCGTCAGGCTCAATACCAAAAACCCCCCGCATCTGTCCGTTGTCATCGTAGAACGTCAACGAACTAAGGCCGCGTTCATCGGTTCCAGCCAAGATGCCACGCAAGCGCCCATTCTGGTCAACCAGATTAAGTTGACTCGTTGTCAATACCTGCGGTCCACCTTGCGCATCAACGCGCGTCGTCAGAAACAAATTCGCTGCTATACCACCTACAAAAGAGGCCACGACCATGCAGCCCATCATCCATACGCGTTCTCTTGCCATTCGCTACTCCCCTAGATTGCGTCAACCGGTGTGAACTGCCGACCGCGTGTTTCTGGACCCATCCAAATCATTATGCCAACGAGTAAACCCGATACAGCGATACACACCTGCATCGCGTGCACGACGCTCATCCCACCATCTTGCAACTGTCCAAGTACCAAAGGTGTCATTGCCCCGATGGCGGCCCCGACGTGATAGGACAATCCTGGACCTACACCACGGACCGCCGTTGGAAAACGTTCTGTCAAATAGGAAGGCACCATGCCCCATACCCCTGCTCCGCAGGCGCCCATCATGACCGCCCCAAATGCAAGCGCTGCACTAGACATAGCACCAACATAGGCCGGAATCACCATCACACCAAGAAAAGCTGCGAGCGACACTGCGCCACGTCTTCCTAAACGTGTTTCGGATGCGCGTCCCCATAACGCCATCCCGACAATAGCTCCAAGGTTAAATGCAATCACATAACCAAGTGTGCTGCGTCCAGATTCCTGCAGAAAAGTCGGATACCAGAACGTAATCGAATAGTAGGAAAACATAAAGGCACCCATCAATAGCGATGTTTGGACTGTAACCCACCGTAAGCCAGGTCGAAGCAAATGAATAATCGAAAGCTCAGTACGAGCTGACGCACCATCCCGACTGAATTCACCTTTCCGAGCTAGCCAGACCGGGCTTTCAGCCACCCCAGTTCGAATCCATAAGACGAACAATGCCGGAACAACACCCATCCAGAACATAACCCGCCAGCCGATAGAAGAACCAACCTCCTGGCTGAAAGGATCCGGGATTGAAGAAAAGTACGGGTATATGTAATGAAAAACCAAGGCAGACGCGATATACCCCCAGTAGAAACCACCCTGCAGTAACCCCGAGACCAGACCCCTAAATCTTGCAGGCCAGTGCTCAATAGCCAGGGGCATCCCCGCCGCCCACTCACCGCCCATCCCTATCCCAAACAACGCACGGCATGCGAAGAGCATCGCGTACGATGTTGAAAATCCACTCAGACCAGCAAAAAGAGAAAACCACAAAATGGACAGCATCAGCGGTAGCTTCCGCCCATAGCGGTCCGCCATCATGCCGGCCCCAAAACCACCCAGCAAACGAAAAAATAGCGTCACCGTCCCCAACAGTCCGGCTAAAGCGTTATTTATGGTAAAGCTCTGTTGGATATCGATCAGAATGAACGTCATGATCGTGAAGTCAAAGCCATCAAGTAACCATCCAAAAAAGGTGGCCAAGAATGCCTTCCACTGTTCACGAGTGACCTGCCGATACCACGGAATCTCTGACTGATTTACCATGGAATGCATTGTCCGGATAAAACCGTGACTAGGTTCTTACAATCGACGAAAAAGTTACCGTATTGCACCACCCGCCGGCGTATGCGTATGGAATTCGTTGTCTAGACTGGTAACGCCTCACAAATAAGTGCCATGACCTCCAAGAACCAGGACCTGTAGTCCAATTGATGCAAACCAGTATCCGTCGATCACAGTGGTTACCCTACTCTCAGATCACATCGGATGATGGATCTGAAGGCGTTCATAGATCCGAACGACCGCCCTCGGATCAACATTCCGTACTCGATCTCCATAGTTTGACTCATGCTGCGTCAAATCAATACGACTAACCGCGTCCTCAACTGAAACACCTTGAGCACGAAGGTTAGATACCTGAGACCACAAGTCTCGCAAATAAGCCTGTAGATCATCGATCTGAGAACGGTCAGTAAATGGCGTTCCATGTCCTGGCACGATTACATCGAAGTCAAGCCCCTTGAGTGCCTGCAAACTCGCCGGCCACTCATCAACAAATCCATCACCCATATACGGGAGGCTATTCGAATTGGGACTCCCGACAAAAAAGTCGCCGGTAAAAACAATGCGCTCCTGCGGCAAGAACACCATCGTGTCACCACCGGTATGCCCGCGCCCAACAAAGTGCAGCTGAACTTCACGCCCACCTTTAACCAACGTCATCGTGTCACTGTAGGTAACATTTGGCGGCTTAACTTCAGTTTCCTGAATCGCATTCCAATGGGCCTCACGAATACGGAGATCCATTTCAAGTTCCGCACGATCACTAGAATTATTTGTTTCTGCTATTTGTGCTTTGAGCCGTTCAATCTGGGGCGGGATCGCTGCTGAAAATGTGCGGTTCGTTCTCTGGTCCAACGGATTCGCGAGATGCTGCGCCCGAACATAATCATGCCCAATAATCTGAACATCATCACCGAAAAGCTGGTTGCCATGGGCATGATCAAAATGAAAATGCGAGTTGATGACGTAGCGAATCGGCTTCTGCGTCACTTCCGACTGAATTTCTGAAATAAGTTTCCTGGCGGCGGCAGGCGTGACGCTTGTATCGACCAACATTGCATGGTCATCATTTACAATTACAAGCGAATTACTCATCGTCGTCATTGTGCCAGTGCCAACCGCAAACCAAACATCCTCGGCAATCTCTTCGAAGCGATAAGCTGCTTTACCGTCCGTAGGATCCGTTTCTTGGGCAGCACTCCAGACCCCGGTTACCACCAAAACCACACCGAGAACGCCCCAAGCACGCCGTAAATACCCATATCTAACCGTCACCATGAAGTTCCTCTTTTCCTTATGATCATCATACCTTTCAGTCAGCGACCGTCTTCCCTGTGATCTCTGGATGATGATGCTCGACATACAAATATCCCTGGTATACCCCGCTGCGATTCAAACGTCGCTCGTGATCACGTACATGAATCGTTAACGTGCGTGGCATCTTCGCCTCATAGCAATTATCTCGACGGGCTGTTGCCAAATGTTGAAACAACATGCGCTGCTCTGGCAAATTTCGAAATCGTTCTCGCTCATCAGAGCCCACATCCGTGTACGCTCCTCCGTAAAAAGAATCTGACGGATTGGGGCGATGATCAATACTCCGTGCCTGTCGTCGACTAAGTCCGCTCATTGCACGCTCGAGCTGAGCAATAAGGCCGTTTGCCTCGACACAACCACGACGGGTACATTCGGCATGTTCTTCTGTCGCCTCAACGACGTGGCTCGTCGCAATTACAAACTGACGCTGGAACTGTCTCAGCTCATCTGTTGTCTGGCCAAAAAACACTACCCCAGTGGCAGCTTGCACGACATAACAGTCGTTCGGGTGAAGCTGCGTGACCTCCACACCAGGCTGGTCAGCCGGCAGTATCCAATGGTGAAGTTCAGGAGCAGCCTGCGTTCCTACCTGCGCTGAAAGAACCGACCCCATAGTGACAGAGACCCACAGAAGTCCCGCCACGAGCAAAAGCACCGAGATACGGTTCATGGGGCATTCTACCCTGCGTTATGATGGAACACGTCATGATGGTCACTTGAGCGAGGTCACTATGCAAAAGCCCTTCTTTTCCCCGTCGGTTATCGGTGTATTACTTTTTGTCACGAGCTTCACTGCATCGCCTGGGCACGCTCAACAAGGAGCCCCGGTAAATGGTGAATGGCCAACATATGGTGGTGACCTTGGTGGAACAAAATACTCACCACTCCGTCAAATCGACCGCACTAACTTTGAAGATATAAAAATAGCCTGGCGGTGGCAATCTGCCGATGCTTACCTCAGCATTGACACACCTGACGGCGGTGAATGGCGGGCCGAAGCATCGCTTATCTTTGATGAACTTCTGCGTCGTGACCCGGACCGGTGGCGCGATGCCCAATCACCCTACCTGACGAACCTAAAGGCCACACCACTGATGGTCGGCGGCCGGCTCTTTATTAACATGCCAACCTCACAAATTGCCTCCATCGATGCGACAACAGGCGAAACCCTATGGGTCTATAACCCAAAAACCTACGAGGCAGGTACCACCACTATGACCGCCAGATGGAACCAGCGGGGTGTTGCCTATTGGTCTGATGGACCGGACCGTGAAGATGAAAGAATTTTTGCCGGCACAGGAAATGGCTATCTCATTTGCCTCGATGCAAAAACCGGTAAACCCTGTGGCGATTTCGGTGACAACGGCTGGGTCGATCTCGTCGCTGACCTACCACGCGCAGAACGCGGTGACCGAGATTGGCTGAATGCGCTTTTGTACTCCGTTCAATCCCCACCGCTCGTTGTGGGAAACACGATCGTCACTCCATCGTCGATTTCGTCCTACAACATTACGAAAGAAGCCCCGCCAGGATGGATGCGTGGGTTTGATCCAATGACCGGTCGAACCAAATGGACTTTTCACACCATCCCACAAGGCGATGAATATGGCAACGACACCTGGGCAGGCGATTCATGGCGGGAAACCGGAAAAGTTGGCGTTTGGTCTCTCATGAGTGCTGACCCAGAATTGGGATTAATTTATTTGCCAACGAATACCCCTGCACCCGACTACTATGGCGGCCACCGTATTGGAGATAACTTGTTCGCTGAAAGCGTCGTCGCACTCGACATCGAAACAGGCGAAAGAGAATGGCATTTTCAAGCGGTGCATCATGGACTCTGGGATTGGGACTTTCCTGCAGCACCGAACCTAGTTGACGTTGTCGTCGATGGCACACCCGTAAAAGCCCTCGCGCAAATCAGCAAACAGGGATTCACCTATGTGTTTAATCGTGAAACTGGTGAACCCATTTGGCCAATTGAAGAGCGGCCCGTTCCCACTGATACAGACGTCCCGGGCGAAATCCCATCAAGAACGCAACCATTCCCGACCAAGCCAGACCCATTTGAATACCAAGGAGCAGAAATCGATGATTTGGTTGATTTCACGCCAGAAATACGCCAGATGGCTATCGAAGCAGTTGAAGGATATCGCCTAGGTCCGATCTTTACGCCACCCACATGGGATGGCACTATTCAGCGTCCAAGCTCCGGTGGCGGTGCTAATTGGTCTGGGGCCGCTTTTGACCCTGAAACTGGTGTGCTCTATGTCCCATCGAACAACGCGTACTCGGTCATGCAATATCGAGAACCAACTCCGGGTGAAGGCGCAACACTTGATGTGATCGAACGTCGCGGGGAAACACGTACGCGACCGCAGATGCCGCAAGGGCTGCCCCTATTTAAACCACCCTATTCCCGTATGACAGCCATCGACTTAAACACGGGGGACCACGTCTGGATGAAACCGATGGGGAACGGCGACCGCATTCGAAATCATCGACTCTTACGTGATCTCGATCTGCCGCCACTTGGAGGCGACAGCAGTCGCGCTGGCCCCCTTCTCACCCCCGACCTTTTGCTCTATGCCTTAACCACTGGCGGATCGACAAATAACGATGGCCCCCGACTTGTCGCACTCGACAAAGCAACCGGAGAAGAACTCGGTTCTGTCGATCTACCAGGTGGCGCTATCGGCACACCGATGACCTACATGATGAATGGCCGCCAATACGTCGCGTTAACAGTGGGTGCTGTGCCGGTGCCTGAACTGATTGCGTTCGCCTTACCAGAGTAATGGGCCTTATTAACCCTAGAACGCGCGGATAAACCCGCCGCTGGAACCGGCAAACCGTGAATTCACGACATTGTTAAAGATCGAACCAAACGAGTATGTAAAACCGACGCGAAATTCCCATTCGTAGTCAGTGGCGAGCTGTCGCTGTCTGACCAAAATTTCTGAATCAGTAGCCGTCCGGCGAGCCAGATAGATCTGATCGCGAATCAAAGAACTATGCCCTTCCATGTTTAAGAAAAATCCGCGAAACAACCGGATGTCAATTTCTCCGTACAGTACCAACCGTCGCTGACTCGGATCGTCAAGGAACTGAGAGAATTCCGCCGTGAACTCACTCTCTCCCCATGGCTCGTTGACTTCATAGGTAGACACCATAGCGTGGTTGGCACGTTTCTCCAGCAACTTGCCAAAGATCGTTTCCTCTTCATACCGAAAATCGTTGTATCCAGCCGTATACCCAAGCGTAAACTGCCGGCGCGTTGATTCTGAATATGGAAAAAAATTGTATTCAATGGCGGGTGCGACACGCATCGTGAGGTCTTGGTTTCGATACGTGCTGGTAATCGCGGACCCCCCAAAGCCAAGCCCGACATGTTCACCCACACTCTTAATAAAACGGGCATCGAGCGAATTATTCCGTCGAATGTTTGTGTAGCTGGAATCGTTTAACTCGAACGAATCTTCACGATAGCTGGTATTGATACCAAGACGTATCTTCCATGCTTCCGTTGTACGATTCGCAGACAGCGCCCCAAAAACTCGCCGTTCCGAATCGCGCTCCTCGGCTTCAGCCGACATGTTGAACCGTGTTCGGAATGCCCAAAAGTTCCATGGATCATCTTCAGGCTGTGCGTTACTGACTTCTGACCCACCAAACAATCCATTCGGGCGTGCAACCACCTCGATCTGCTGTCCCAGCGCGGTTCTCATCGCATACCGGACCAACCCGAGACTCAGCGTTCGTGCAAGTGACCGTCGCCGACTGTCATCGGTGTCGTCTTGCGATGTATAAAAGATCAATTGATCATCAAGCCCTACAAACTCTTCAAGACCGTAAAAATCAAGCGTCCATGCCGCCCCGCCGCCGCCTGTCCCTTCAACGGTCACCAAAACATGCACCTGGGCATCTGGACGATCTCGGACGTAATTAACGAATAAAATCTCGCGACGCAGAAAATCCCTATCACAGCGCCCACAGTCAAGGAATACTCGTAACGCCTCGTCACCACTTGGTGTCGACGCCTCGCTTTGACCATCAGATGCCCTCGAATTAGATCCGTACTCGGCACGAACTAACTCTGCCTGGCCAAGTAATACGGCAACCACTGAAAGCACAAACAAAGACCTGCTCAAAAAAATCACGCACCCTCCAAGACGAACAGGAAGAAAAATGACAAACTATTTGTGGTACAGCAATGTCACGGCTCCCAAATCCTAGCGACTCAGCATATCCTTTCACGCTCACCGACATCACGGGAACAACGCAAAGTTTTGAGCGAGAATCTGATGACTCGCCCACCCTGTTGTTTTTTTTTAAACACGATTGTGCCACTTGCGAACTCACAGCGCCCTTAGTACAGCACATTCATAATGAGCTCTCCGGCAATGGCCTCCGAGTCATTGGTATTTCTCAGGACACGGCTGAAGACACCGCCACATTTGTCCGCGAGTATGACTTAACCTTTACGATTACGCTCGATGCCGAGCTCGATTGCTCAGCTGAGTACGGATTTGATGCCGTGCCAGCACTCGTGCTGGCGAACTCAGATCACAAGGTTCTCGGAAGTTTTGAGGGCTTTTCAAAGAGTGACCTCACTAATCTTGTCTCGCTCGCGGCAACGCAGTGCGAGCGAATGGCACCTTCCCTTGACTCACTCTTGGCCGCACTTCCTGAGGAACGTCCTGGCTGCGGGTCTCGTATCCACGATCCAGACATCGCACGACAACTCGCAGTCAAACAAGGCTTGTCTCGACTTGAATCTCGCCGGGTGCGAGTGCCGGATTACCTCGATTTATTTGAATTCCTTGACGATGAAGGCCTGACCGATGGACTCCCGGTCGTACCGCCAACAGAAGATCGCGTACTTCGCATGCTTGAACACACCGCGCGTTCAGCCACTGATGTCGTCGCGTTAGTGCCTCCGAACCTTGCACCGGCAACAGTTGAAAAGGTGGCAATCAATGCAGTCATGGCTGGCTGTAAACCTTCGTACCTTCCGGTTGTTCTTGCCGCCGTCGAAGCCTCGTGCACGGATGCGTTTAATCTCCATGGTGTACTGGCCACCACATACTTCGTAGGACCACTCATTATTGTCAACGGCCCCATTCGCCATGAAATCGGACTAAATGCTGGAAAAAATGTATTTGGACAGGGTACACGGGCCAATTCAACCATCGGACGAGCGTTGCAACTCATTGTCAGAAATGTTGGAGGAGGACGACCGGGCGAAGTTGATATGTCAACGCTCGGTCAGCCAGGAAAACTTGGTGTCTGCATTGCAGAAAACGAAGAACTCAGCTGTTGGGACCCTCTTCACGTAGAACGTGGGTTTGCGCACAACCAAAGCACCGTCACAGTGTTCGCGGCAGAGGCACCTCGAGCCATTCGCGACCAACTCTCACGAAGCGCGCGTTCCCTCGCCATCAGTATGGGATTGTCTATGGAGTCGATTGCACATGTAAAACTCCATGGCATGGACCAAGCGCTCCTTGTCGTCTCTCCTGAACACGCTCTTACATTCAAACGAGATAACTATTCAAAATCTGACCTCAGACGTCAGATTCAGGCCACAACGTCCCGCCCAATCCGTGAGTTGCTACCGAACGAAGAATGTCACAAAGGGACACCGCTCAAAGCAGTCCCGAAGGACTGGAAAGATGAAGCTGGACAGGTGCGCGAAGACGCACTCGACCGAACATTACCTAAATTTTCAAGTCCTGAGGACATTCTCATCATGGTCGCCGGGGGCACTGCGGGGAAGTTTTCGGCAGCCGTCGGGGGTTGGGCTAGTGGTGGACTCGGACTCAGTTCGAAAGCTGTGACCCGCGTGATTCAATCGTGACCGAATGAACTCAAATTAAAAAGCCAGGTTGGCGACTAAATCCACACATCATTTGATGCAGTCAGTCTACTGGGGGCATCTCCAGTATTCACAACAGCCTTGGGTTCAACGAGCATAACCATGCATTCTTTGTTGGCAAAAGGTTTGTGCTTATCTCCTTTTTTGACGACCAACATCTCTCCTTCACTTAATTCAATGGTTTCATCTTCAAACTCAATAGACATATTCCCTTCTAAAACAATAAACACCTCATCAGTATCAGAATGCTGGTGCCACACAAACTCATCTTTAATTTTTACCAATTTAAATTGGTAATCATTCATTTCTGCAATCACTCTTGGAACCCAATGATCTGAAAATTGTGAAAGTTTTTCTTTGAGATTTATTTTTTCCATTGCTCAGACTTACTCGGTGATAACGGAATAACTGCAAACACGGTCCCATGCGAGTGCACTTATGTTTCAGCCGCCAGTACGTAGACTGCTTGTTCGAACTCGGCAAATAC
>CAYFJM010000018.1:0-13835 GCA_964343415.1 uncultured Vicinamibacteraceae bacterium
TGGGACTAGAAGTGTCGGGAACCGTTGTAATGGTTGGTGAGGGTGTCAGAACTCTTGCTCTTCATGACCAAGTGTGCGCGTTGTTAACTGGTGGAGGCTATTCGGAATACTGTGTTGTTCCTGCTCTGCAATGTCTACCATGCCCGGAGGGCGTCTCGCTAATCGATGCGGCTGCGCTGCCTGAAGCGTTTTGCACTGTGTGGACCAATGTGTTCGAGCGTGGTGGATTACAAAAAGGCGAGATGTTTCTTGTTCACGGTGGATCAAGCGGAATAGGAACTGTTGCGATTCAGTTGGCAAATTTATTTGGAGCGCGGGTATTTACAACTGCTGGTACAACAGAGAAGTGTGAAGCGTGTCTTTCACTTGGTGCCAAGCGTGCGATCAATTACAAGACTGAAGATTTTGTTGAAGTGGTGCAGGCCGAAACCCATGGACGTGGAGTTGACTTGATTCTCGATATGGTGGGTGAGGAATATTTGCAACGAAATCTTGATTGTCTGGCTGTTGAAGGGCGACTTGTTCTGATTGCTTTGATGAGTGGCGCAGATGGCGACATTGATCTAGCGAAGTTGATGTCGCGTCGATTAACGTTAACAGGTTCGACTCTACGTCCCCGTAGCATCGAGCAGAAAGCATTGATCGTTCAAGCATTGTCTGAGTTGGTCTGGCCTCGACTTGCGAAAGGTGACCTTCGTCCTATAATTCACGCTCGCTATCCGTTGAGTGATGCGGCTGAAGCTCATCGGATGATGGAATCAAGTAATCACATTGGCAAATTACTGTTGGTGCCTTAGTTGGCCCAAACCTAGTGAGTGTCTGGGGCGACAAGGACGAATTCACTAGGATAGGCTTGAGCTACGGGATCGCGGTAACGAGGGTCTAGGAAAGTTCTCCTATCCGTTAACTCTGAAGATACGGTTGAAGTTTTTGTTGAGGATCGTGTCTCGATGGCTCGGTGTGAGCTCAAGAGTATCAAAGATTTTTTGCTGCGTATCAAAAAGAGGCTTTTGCCAGCCACGAGGAAAAAATGATGAGTCAGTTCCGAAAAGTATTCGTTTCGGGCCGAGGACATTAAGGGTGGAACGAAAGACATCGACAAGACTGAGATTCGGCATGAGCGTTATCCAGCTATTTGAACTTGATGTGTCGGTATAGATATTTGGACAAACATCGCTTGCCATCAAGAGTTCTCTGAAAAAACCAGCTCCAAAATGCGGGACGATGACTGGAACGGTTGGAAACTGGGAGGCGAGAGGAACAAGTTTCAGTGGATTGCCACGCTGGATATCGAATGTTGATCGAAGGCCAAGTTTTTTTCGCACACCAATCGACAAAACTCCGCAATGAATAAAGGTTGCACGCTCGTAGTGAGCGGCCAGTTCAAAGATATCTTTCACGGCTTTGTCGTCAAGCGAATAGTGGTGCATTGCCGGAAATAGGCAGGCGCAATTCATATGGTATTCACTGAACGCTCGGCGCACCCGTTCATTTGCATCGGTTGCTAGTGGATTCACCATAAACATACCGACAAAGCGTCGTGGATGCCGTTCGATCGCTTCGGCAACTGATAATTCGTCTTCTGGGACACTTGACATCAACGCGATTCGAGTTACGTTGGCGTCATCGAGTTCTTCGATCCACCGATCCGCTAGTGCGTGAACAGATCCTGGAGCATCCCACTCAAGTTCATCAAAAAGTGCTTGACGTGAGTTGATCGTTGGTGAATTTTTTTCGTTCGACAATAACTCGCACAGCAGTTTTTCAAAGAACCCTTCAGAGAAAAAATGACAATGAGCGTCATTGATTTCAAACGTCGGTGTATTGTGGGCTGTGTTGCTTGGCATGGTCTGCGGAGTATACTGGCGTTGGAGTTTTGTTTATGGCAGTAAGTAAAGTTGGACGAAATGATTCGTGTCCTTGTGGTAGTGGACGAAAGTATAAGCATTGCTGTGGAGTGAAAGCTGAAGACCGCTCCAAGTGGGGGACGTATGCATTGATTGGCGTTCTGGTCGCCATCGTCGGTGTTATTGCGTATACGTTTACTTCTGATGGCGGCGGTGGTGGGCGTCAGGTATGGGATCCTGACCATGGCCACTATCACACGGTGCCTTGAGTTGTTTTTTCCGAACGCTCGCTAGTGGTCTTACCACTTAATTGTGAAGATGCTTTTGTCAAAAAAAAGAGCAGGCCTCACGAGTTCAGCGTGGGCCTGCTCCTGCTAAATACAAATTTTCTTATTACATGCTCTGCTTTTTTGTTATCCGTTAGCGACGACTCTTTTTCTTCGCGGTTTTTTTCTTCGCGGTTTTTTTCTTCGCGGTTTTTTTCTTCGCGGCCTTTTTCTTCGCGGCCTTTTTCTTTACCGTTGCACCGGACTCTTTAGTCGTCGTAACTATGGCTGAGGCTACTTTGTACGGGTCAGCATTCGAGGCTGGGCGGCGATCTTCCAGTCGACCTTTCCAGCCGTTGTCAATGGTTCCGACTGGAATCCGTATTGAGGCACCACGGTCTGAAATACCGTAACTGAACTTATCCAGTGCTTCAGTTTCATGCGCACCTGTAAGCCGTTGGTCGTTATCAGCACCGTAAACATCAATATGGCGCTTAATGTTCTTTCCGAATGCTTCGCATATTTGCGCGAAGGTCTCTTGGTTACCGGCACTTCTCATTGCACCGTTCGAAAAGTTGGCGTGCATTCCAGATCCATTCCAATCGGTTGCACCAAGAGGTTTGGGGTGCCATTCAATGGCATAGCCGTACTTTTCGCCACAGCGTTCTAAGAGGTAGCGAGCGACCCATGTTTCATCACCGGCCCTCTTGGCTCCTTTTGCAAATACTTGAAACTCCCATTGACCGGATGCCACTTCGGCATTGATTCCCTCGACATTGATGCCGGCAGCGAGACACACATCAAGGTGTTCGTCGACGCACTGCCTGCCATGAGCGTTACTGGCGCCCAC
Organism: uncultured Vicinamibacteraceae bacterium; assembly: GCA_964343415.1. GTDB lineage: Bacteria > Acidobacteriota > Vicinamibacteria > Vicinamibacterales > UBA8438 > DTWD01. The sequence continues at coordinate 2,964 of CAYFJM010000018.1, forward strand.
GGAGCAGTAGTACGGTCCTTGGGGGCCGGGATAGCCACCTTCTGGAAATCCAGGTGGAAGCTGGGTGTTGACATCCCACAAAAAATACTCCTGTTCAAAGCCAAACCAAAAGTCTGCATCGTCGTCATCGATTGTCGCTCGCCCGTTTGATTCATGGGGAGTTCCGTCGGCGTTCAACACTTCTGTCATGACCAAATAAGCATCTTTTCTATCCGGGTCAGGGAAGATCGCGACCGGTTTTAGCAAACAATCGGAGTCGTTACCGGCAGCTTGCTCGGTTGAACTGCCATCAAACGACCACATGGGACATTCTTCTAACGTGCCGTCAAAATTTTTTTCAACTCGGGTTTTTGAACGTAGGCTCTGCGTTGGTTTGTATCCGTCCAACCAGATGTACTCTAGCTTCTTGGTCATCGTGCAGTTAACTCCTTCTATGTTGCTCGTCAGTCGATAGGTTTAGGTACGAGTGAATTTACAGAGATTCCTATAGAAAAGCCATTCGTTACGTCTGAATTAGCGTTGAATGAAGTGTTTCTTTAAGAGAGACTTGGGTTGAATCTGACAGTTTTTCCCCATTGCTTGTAAGGTGAAATACGTCGAGTGCCTGAACTCCTTGGGTCGAAATCAGTACTAGCTCAATATCGCAATGCTGCGATGATATGGCCTGACTGACTTGGTGGAGCAGTCCTAGAGCATTTTCTGTCACAAGTTCCATTACAGTGAATCGTCGAGAGTAGTGATTGTTGAAACGTATCACGGGTTTCAAGTTTTCAGGATGATGTTTGCGCTTCGCACCTTGTGTCCGACCTTCTAATTTGGTCGTAATATCTATTGTTCCGGCAACAACATTTCTGAGTAAATCAAGAAGGTCTTGTTCCGCGGTCGGATTCAAACGCAAGTAATCTTCACGGTCTTCAAACTGAAAGAGGTCCAGAACGACACCTTTCTCGTTAGCCATCGCTTGGCCACGCAGAATGTCCATGCCGAAATAAGATAGAACTCCGCAAATATTCGAGAAAAGCTTTGGTTGGTCTACCGCGATGGTACTCAATTCCCATGCTGCTTCCGTCTTTGTAAGGGATGCATGAACTTCCCGCAGCGTTAGGTTTCTTGATAGGCGAACATGTTTATATACGTGTGTCGGATCTACAAGGCGAAGATACCGTTGAGGGTATCCCTCCAAGAATTCCGCTAGTTCTTGTTGCGAGATGTCTTCCGGTTTTTGGCTATTAAGGTCGTCCCGTAAAGAGTCCCCGTCGACAATAAGGTCATCCCCGTACTCAAGAGTTAGTCGGTTGTAGGTTTCAACAAACAATCGCCATAGCATTTCTTCTTTCCACGGGGTCATTACATCTGGGCCGACACCGTCGACATCAGCTAGGGTCAAAAGGCAGAGCAGTTTAAGCCGTTCTTCCGTTCCAACAAGATTTGCAAATCGTGTGACGGTTCCTGGATCTTCAATGTCACGTCGAAAAGCAGCAACGGACATTTGCAAATGATGCCGAATTAGGAACTCAACGGTAGCAATATCTTTCTCCGGAAGCTTGATACGGCGAAGGGCTCCTACTGCCATGCGTGCGCCTTCTTCCGAATGGTTTTTGTTGGTCCATTTCCCAACATCGTGAAAAAGCAGTGCCACGATAAGGAGTTCCGGTTTAGTTATTTCAGAAAATAAATTCGCAAACCTCGAACGACTTCGGGTGCGTGGTGTGCACAGGTGTTCAATATTCCTGATCGTCAAGAGCGTATGTTCGTCGACCGTGTACTTATGGTAGTAGTCACGGATGACATGACAGTAGATCTTTTGGAATTCAGGAAATAGGCGGCCAAGTAGCCCGCGACTATGCATTTCAGAGAGTCGAGCGTACAGTCCTGGTCGCGGCTTGAGTATTCGCAGAAGGAGGTCACGTTCGCTAGGAGTTCGAATAAAACGTTCTGGGGGATAACGTTCAGCGTGGCGTTCTATACAGGTCAGAACCTGCTCAGAGACGTCTAAGTTATTGTCAAGCGCTGCTTCGAAAGCCGTAAGCCACGTTAGTGGTTGCAGCGAAGCCCGAGTTCCATCCACAAAACGAACTCCATCCCAGGATTTCTCGAGATCTTTTCCTATTCGTGAGATGGGTGCCTGCGTGGGCGCTTTGGACGACTTGAGTGCGGTAGCGAGCGATCGACTGATTAACTGAGCGTGGTGGAAATAGGTACTCATGAGTGCTTCAACCTGTGACCTACTATGGTCTCCAGGAGAACCGAAAACGGCGGCAGCGGTTTCTTGGTGTTCATGGTTGAGCGTGTTGAGGTTACGGCCACGTTCCATGTGCAAGATGGACCGAAGACGCAGCATAAAATCTTCTGCCTCATCGATTCGGCCAACATCAAGATACGCTCTGTCAAATACGTCGCGGTTGTTAAATTTTCTTAACAAGCGAATTGCCGTCGCATCTCGAAGCCCACCTGGAGCGTCTTTGATGTCCGGTTCAAGGTGGAAGACAGTATGGTTGTACTGTGCATGTCTTTGACGGGTCAGATCACAAAGTGCGGCCAGCATTGGTTCACGCCACTTGGATTTCTCGGTTAGACAGGCGTTATGAAATTGTCCGTAGGTTTCCTGTTCGCCATCAAGGAATCGAGCCTCAAGGAGAGCGACGAGGTATTCAGGGTTGTTCATCTCTGGGGTTTCAAATTCTCCGAGTTCCCTTACTTGGTGGCCGATATTGAGTCCAAGATCCCATAAGGGGTGAAGAATGGCACTGATAAAATCTTCTTCAGCGCTGCTTATTCGTCCATCAAATAGCAAAAGCAGGTCGATGTCCGAGTAGTAACATTGGTGTTGCCGACCGTAGCCGCCAATAGCCACTAACGCCGCTGGATTTGATTCGATCTTTCTTGCATCCCGATAAATTTCTTGCACGAGCAGGTCGATCTCTGACGCATATGCCTTAACAGTCGAAATTCCTCCATAGGCTTGTTGAGTCGCAGAACTATAACGTTCACGGGCTGCGGCAAACCTGTCTTTAAGTGTTAATTCGATCTGAGATGAAGCGACCGATGAACTAGAGATGCTAGGCATTTTTCATCAAGTAGGCGGTAAACCCACCGTAGTTTTGAGATGGATAAAGTTACCGCACTACCAAGTCAGTCGATTTTATTACAGGAAACTTCTTGGTTTTACCGGTTTTTGAAGAAGAGTCACCCCCTTCACGCGGTGGCTGTCGTTCCACGGCGTGAAGGAGGTGTGAAGATGGGCGAAATACGTATATTTTGTTTAGGAGGTAGTTGCCCTTACTTATTAATATCCGACGCTGAAGCCAACAGAAAAAATGGGTACAACGCTATCTGTACTGCCGTTGATGCTTTGCAGTGCTTCGCCCACAACTAGAGCAGAAAGGCCGATGCCGAAGTCCCATGCCCCGTATTCACTTGGAATAGCCGACAGTGGGACGCCGATCGAGGCGCCAACACTGAAGAAGCCAAAACTTCCGCCCTTGGTGGCTTCGTAATAATTACTTCCACTCATTCCAATAGCAACGGGGAAACTTATCCCGGCATCACTGCTTCCTAGTGAAGTGCCTGGCTCGATACCTAGCTCGAAATATGTACCATCTTTAGTACCACCGTCCGCACCGCCGCCGCTGTCGTATTCGACCGCGACCGTGGCGTAAGGTGCGACCATCGTGTCGTAGGACACTGCGAACGCAATTTCCTTTACGCTCCCCCATGATCCTCGAGGGCTCATATATTTTGTGTAGGTAATATCGATACCGACCGCTTCGGCTCCGAACCCTAAACCCGCATAGAAGTCACTTTCATACCAACTGGGGACTGTTGATGTTTTGAGCTGTTGAGAATGCAAGCTTTGCCAGGTTCCGGCAGTGAGAGAGACGTTGTCGTTGATGGTGAGTCCGGCCTCGAGATACGGCTGCGAAATAGACCCTTTAGTTTCTTGGACGATTCCACGGAAGTAGTAATCGTTGACAAAGTCGATACCGGCTCCTACAGAAACGTTTCCTTCGTTTTGTGCCGATGCATTGTTGGCAGAGAAGCCCAGTAGTGCGATGACTGCTAATGCGAGTGCGAATTTTCGCTTTGTGATTTTCATGAGTCTAACCCGTACCCTCCAAAAAATATGTTTGTGAGAACTTAGAAGGAGGTCGCACCACCTACGCGGGGTATCCCGTCCCCGTCGCAGATAGTGCGACCCATTTAATTGTTATCGATGAGAAATCTGAAACCCTCCGTAGGACTCCATGCCGTGTTCTGCGACATCGAGCCCCATCCGCTCTTCTTCTTCACTGACGCGGACCCCGATGGTTGCTTTAATGACCGCGAAGATAGCGAACGCCGAGACGAAAGAGAACACTCCGTATGCGAGGACACCTATTAACTGGGTCACGAAAGAGAAATCGGCACTGAAGATGCCGACTGCGAGTGTTCCCCAGATACCGCACACCAAGTGGACGGATACAGCGCCGACCGGGTCATCAAGTTTTGCTCGGTCAATCGCAAGAACAGAAACTACAACAATGGCACCAGCGATAAGGCCGATGATGATTGCTGACAGAACACTGACGACGTCTGCGCCTGCCGTAATGCCGACAAGGCCTGCAAGAGAACCGTTGAGGACCATAGATAAATCTGGTTTGTGCTGTGTCATCCATGAGGTTGCCATGGCGCCGATGACACCAGCGGCGGCAGCAAGAGAGGTGGTCACGAATACTAGTGATACCAGCTCAGGGTCCGCGCTTAGGACAGACCCCCCATTGAATCCGAACCATCCGAGCCAGAGCAGAAACACACCGATGGTTGCAAGTGGCATGCTGTGGCCGGCAATTGGTTTGATTTGGTCATTAACGTATTTGCCGAGCCGTGGGCCGAGTACGATGATTCCGGCCAGAGCTCCCCAGCCTCCTACAGAGTGCACGAGCGTAGAGCCTGCAAAGTCGTAGAAACCCATTTGGTCAAGCCAACCGCCGCCCCATTTCCATGAACCGGCGATGGGGTAAATGATTGCCACATAGATGGTTGTGAACAGTAAAAAGGAACCCAGTTTGACCCGTTCTGCGACAGCACCGGAAACGATGGTGGCTGCGGTCGCGGCGAACATGGCTTGAAAGATGAAGTCCGTCCAATATGTGTACGCTCCGTCAGCGTACGCGATGGTGTTTCCGTCTACTCCAGGGTCGATTCCCATGCCGGCAAAGCCAAAGTATTGGCCGATAGAAAAATCTTCCGGATACATCAGGTTAAACCCACAGATGGCGTAGGTCAGCAAACCGATGGCAACGACGCCCGTGTTCTTGAAGAGGATATTGACGGTGTTCTTGGCCTGCGTTAGTCCCGATTCGAGGCACGCAAAACCAAGGTGCATGATAAACACGAGAAACGTGGCTACGAGCATCCAGGTGTTATTTACCGTAAACATCTCTGTGGAGACATCTTGAGCAGATACGACTTGAGGCACTAGCACCAAGGCGAGAACAGCTGGAAGTAGGAAGCGTGACTGGCGCGATACATTTTTCATAACGTTGTCCTTACTTATCTAGAGCGCGGCTGAACCAGCCTCGCCGGTACGGATGCGGATTGCCTGAGCAATGTCGCTGACAAAGATTTTCCCATCGCCGATTTCACCAGTTCGTGCCGAGTCATTGATTGCGGTGACAGCTCCGTCGACTTGCTCGTCATCTACGACAAGATCGATTTTTATTTTCGGCACAAAGTCGACTGAGTATTCAGCACCTCGGTAGGTTTCAGTATGTCCTTTTTGGCGGCCGAAGCCTCTGACCTCGGTGACGGTAAGGCCTTGGATGCTCGCCTTTGCGAGTGCGTCACGCACATCATCAAGCATGTGCGGTTTGATAATGGCTGTTATAAGTTTCATGTGCTATCTCCCCGGAGTTGCTAGCGCGGATCAAATCCACGCTACAAGAAATTTAATGCAAGATGTATGCCAACTTGAGTAGCGCTGGTTGCTGCTAAAATTTGAGAGGTTTCTTCAGTGTTTCTTGCTGTTTTGGGGAAATCTTATGTTTCGAATAACAACAAAAATGTATATATTCTTATTTTTGAAACAAAAATGTAGAACAAACAAAAATCCTAATGTTTTTTATCCTTTCTGGTATTAAATTATTAAAAATATTTAGTTTTAAATAGGTAATGAGAAGGAAATCTTTTTTTATTTGAGCATAGAGGCAGTTTGTTTCAGGCCAACTATCTACAAAAATGTAATAAATTAGAATTTATATACAAAAATGTATATAGGTTGAATCACCGAAATCTTCGGCAATCGATCCGATATTTTTTAACTTTGTAGCTAACAATTCGTTCCGTTGAATCGAGCAACTGAGCAGCCTGCACTCGATTTCCGCGAGTGGTTTTCAAGGCATCTTGAATAAGGTCTTTCTCATACGAGGCGACAGCCTCGGCTAACGTGACCCGCGTCGTAGTACCGGATTGTTCTCCGGTTTGTAGGCTGGGCGGTAGATGATGGGCATGAATGACATTTTCGTCACAGATAAGCACGGCCCGTTCAATGCAATTTTCAAGTTCACGAACGTTTCCTGGCCAGTGATACGCCATCAGCATATCGATCGCTGGTGTGGAAATCCGTTTAATAGTCTTGCCGTGTTCGATCGAATACTTTTCAAGAAAGGTATCCGCGAGCAATAGAATGTCTGGCTTACGCTCTCTCAGTGGCGGCACAAAAATCGTAAAGACATTAAGACGATAGTGCAGGTCTTCTCGGAATGTACCTGCTGCGATGGCCTTTTCAAGGTCTGCATTCGTAGCTGCGATCAAGCGAACGTTTGATTTTATGGGAGTGGTGCCGCCTAGCCGTTCAAATTCTTTTTCTTGTAGAACGCGCAGTAATTTCACCTGTGTTGATAGGTTGATATCACCTATTTCATCAAGAAAAAGAGTGCCTCCATCTGCCAATTCAAAACGACCTTTTTTTCGGGCAGTGGCGCCGGTGAACGCGCCTTTTTCATGACCAAAAAGTTCTGCTTCAATAAGTGAATCTGGGAGTGCCGCACAGCTGACTTTTACAAGGGACTGTTTGGCTCGTGGCGAGTTGTAGTGGAGTGCATTGGCAATAAGTTCTTTACCAGTCCCCGATTCCCCTCGCACAAGAACCGTTGTATTACTCGTAGCGACTTGGGCGATTTGTTCATACACCGTGCGCATGGGGCCGCTGGTGCCGACAATGTTTGAGAAATCGTACCGTTCTTTGAGTTCAGCTTTGAGATTCGTATTTTCTTGAACGAGTTTTTGACGTTCTATCGCAGTGACTCCATTGAGAGCGGAGACAATCGCTTCAGAGGCGTCCTTTAGGCGGAGTGCTTGTCCCAGCATGCTGGCGACAATGCGGAAGACCTGCAAGTCGTAATTGTAATTGCGAGACTTTTTAAACTTAAGGTCTATATTTAGAGTGCCGAGCGGGCTTTTGGCTCCTGGAATCGGTACTGAAATGAAGCTGGTCTCTGCACCGGCACGCTGGGTACGTGGTCCTGTTCGATTCAAAAACATTGGTTCTTGACTAATCTGAGTCAGGATAATCGGTTTCCCGGTGTCTGCTACTTGTCCGGTGATACCTTCTCCAGTATTCCACTCAGCCCTCCGTCCTTTCCCGTCTATCCCGGACGAGGCTTCCACTCGTAATCGGTTGGAACTCGGTTCAATGACCACGACGGCGCTTCTAAGCACTCCATAGTCATGTTCCAATATATCTAGGACTCGTTGGAGCCCTGTTCGACTATGGGGTTCGGTACTCAATGCTTGATTGACATTGGTCAGCATTGTCAGTGCGGAGGAATCAACTGAAATATTGCCAGGTTTTGTTGTCGACATCGGTAGTTATTGTCGTTCGTTAATAGGCTTTACGATTCCAAAAACAGCTTGCAAGCTGTTTCGGTGATGACGGTCGATCAATGCGCACCGTCGTATTTGTTTTCTAGAGTGGTGCTGGAAGATTTGACGAGCCCATCAAGTGGGCGTCAATACCTCGAGCAGCGCTCCGTCCTTCAGCGATTGCCCACACGATAAGTGACTGACCGCGTTGCATGTCACCGGCTGCAAACACAGACTGTTGATTTGTCATCCAGTTTTTGTCTCTCCAAACGTTCCCACGTTCTGTGAGTTTGATGTCGAGTTCTGCCAGGAGGCCGTCACGTTCTGGCCCGACAAATCCCATGGCAAGTAGCACGAGATCGACGTCCATCTCGAATTCACTATTGGCTATTGGTTCAAAGGTCATCCGGCCATTTTCTCGGAGAACTTCTACCTTCGTGCCATGCAGCTTATTGACTCGTCCATCGACTCCAGAAAAACTATCGGTAGAAACTGAAAAGATACGTTCTCCGCCTTCTTCGTGAGCAGATGAGACACGGAAAATGTGTGGCCACAAAGGCCATGGGTTGTCAGGTCCGCGCGTGTCAGGGGGTTGTGGCAACAACTCGAATTGTGCGACTGATCGAGCATTGTGACGATGAACGGTTCCAAGGCAGTCAGCCCCGGTATCGCCACCACCAATGATTACGACTCGTTTATCTGTCGCTGTGATGGCTTCCTTTTTTGGGATAGTTTCACCCTCATTGCGCCGGTTTTGTTGGGTGAGATACTCCATGGCAAAGTGAATGCCACGAAGTTCTCGACCCGGAACTTTTAGGTCACGCGGTTGCCCCGCGCCACCGGCTAAAAGAACAGCGTCGTATTCGTTTCTGATTTGATCAGCTGAGACATCAGTTCCTACGGCGGTGCCTGTTCTGAACACCACTCCCTCAGCCTCCATCAAGGAAATTCGCCTATCAAGGAAGCGTTTTTCCATCTTAAATTCCGGGATACCATAGCGGAGTAACCCGCCGACTCGACCGGATTTTTCAAAAACTGTAACGTTGTGTCCAACTCGATTTAATTGGTCAGCTGCAGCTAAACCAGCTGGACCGGACCCAACGATGGCGACAGTTTTCTGTGTCCGCGTGGTTGGCGGTTCTGGTGTGATCCAGTTTTCGTCGAAAGCACGCTCGATAATGGCTAATTCGACTGATTTAATCGTTACTGCATCACGGTCGATGGCAAGCACACAAGAGCCTTCGCAAGGTGCAGGACAAAGTCGACCCGTCCACTCTGGAAAATTGTTGGTTTTGTGAAGCCGGTCGATCGCAGCTTGCCATTTGTTTCGATAAACCAAGTCGTTCCAGTCCGGAATGAGGTTGCCAAGCGGGCACCCTTGATGACAAAACGGGATACCGCAATCCATACATCGGGCCCCTTGGTCTCTAAGGTCATCTGTTTTGTACCGGAGATAGACTTCGTTCCAGTCCGAGACACGTTCAGAAACCGGTCGGCTTGGTGGTTTTTGGCGATCAATTTCAAGAAATGCTTTTAGTTTTCCCATCCGTTATCAACGTTTCGTAATTACTGTGTTCCGATTAGTTCTGAAAATTCTGGTTCGCGCGATTCAGCCCTTGCTTTTGCTTCAGCCTGGAGTACGCGTTTGTAGTCACGCGGCATGACCTTTACGAATTTCAAGCGCGTTTTGTCCCAGTGTGCCAATAGTTTTTGAGCGACGGTACTGCCGGTTAATTCGATGTGCCGAGTTAGCAGATGTTGCAGAAGCAGGTCATCGTCCTCAGCAACCGTTTCGAGATCCACCATACCTGGATTACATCGTTTCTTGAATGTTTGGTCTTGGTCCAGAACGTAGGCGATGCCGCCACTCATTCCAGCAGCGAAGTTCCTTCCGGTCGGGCCAATGATGACGATGCGTCCGCCGGTCATGTACTCGCAACCATGGTCACCAATTGCTTCTACAACGGCATGGGCTCCACTATTGCGAACTGCAAAGCGTTCGCCGGCAACACCGCGAACAAAAAGTTCACCACTCGTTGCTCCATAGAGTGCGACGTTCCCAATGATAATGTTGTGCTCGGCAGTGAATGTGCTTTGTTTAGAAGGGGAAATAACGAGGTGTCCTCCAGATAGACCCTTGCCAACATAGTCATTTGCATCTCCCTCGACGGCCATTGATACGCCGCGGGGAACAAAGGCACCAAAACTTTGACCAGCGGACCCAGTGAATTTAATTTGGATCGTGTCGTCGGGAAGCCCTTGAGCTCCCCAGCGCCGAGAGATCTGTGAGCCGAGCATCGTTCCGACCGTACGGTTTACGTTCCGGATAGGCAGTTCTAGTGCGATTGGTGTTCGTTGCTCGATTGCGTTTCGGCACTGTTTGATCAGCTTAGTATCTAAGGCTTGGTCTAACCCGTGGTCCTGAGCCGTAAGGCATCTGCGTCCGATCGTATTTGGAACGTCAGGTTGATGGAGAATGTTTGATAGGTCGACCCCATTTGCCTTCCAATGGGCGACTGCTTGCTGCATATCCAGGCGATTGCATTGTCCGATCATGTCATCCATATTACGGAATCCAAGCTGAGCCATTAACTCACGTACCTCTTCGGCGACGAACCGGAAATAGTTTTCTACAAATTCTGGTTTACCAGTGAAGTGTTTTCGTAATTCTGGATTCTGCGTCGCTACGCCCACTGGACAAGTGTCAAGATGACACACGCGCATCATGATGCAACCAGACACAACTAATGGAGCCGTCGAAAACCCGTATTCTTCCGCGCCGAGAAGAGCAGCAATGACGACATCGCGACCGGTTTTCATTTGGCCGTCGACCTGTACCACAATACGGTCTCTCAAATCGTTAAGAACTAGTACCTGTTGTGTTTCTGCGAGACCTAATTCCCACGGTACACCTGCGTGTTTGAGGCTCGTGAGGGGCGAGGCGCCCGTGCCGCCGTCGTGGCCGGAGATCTGGATGACGTCCGCGTCCGCCTTGGCGACGCCCGAGGCGACGGTGCCGATGCCCACCTG